>JANXAA010000019.1 GCA_025061865.1 Acidobacteriota bacterium
GGCTTGTACTTCGTAAGCGTGCTGTACTTTTGCATTGAAGAGGCTCTCTGGTATAGCGTCCCCTTCGTGGTCCTCTTCATGACTGGCTTCCTGTACACATCCGGCACGACGCTCTGGCAGACGTGGGTCCTCCCTTGGAGCGCCCGGCGACTCGGCGTGGCTCCTGCCCGAATGTAAATGGCGGTATGGTCCCGGGTGTCGGGTCTTGGGAAAAGGGCCCCGGCCCCATCGCCACCTAGGGTCCAGTGCGGGCTGGGTCCCGTCCGTCAGGACGGGACCCATGTCTGTGCGTTCTTCAGGTCCGGGATTCTCATGGGCCGAGAGTTCTGGGGGAGACCCCCGGGCTGTCTTGGCTCCAGAAGGGGGTTGGGGGACCTTCCCAAGGAGGCCGGTGGCCTCTTCCCTGGGACCGGGGCGTCACTCCGATATCCGGACGATCCCGCTTTAGCGTGCGAGGCTTGCATCCTAACTCTCACATCTTGTATCCTGCATCCTGCGTCTTACATTCTGGCACTTCACGTCCCTTGAGGTCTTTGAATGGAAATCACAGCGGTTCGACCGGCGGTCGCCATCGAGGGTGGTGAGGTCGTCATCGAAGCGACCGCCTGGCCTGTCGACCGATATCAGGAAGTGTCCGTCTGGTTTGGCGATCAGCCCGGTCCTATCGTCTTGCAAAAACGGAATCTCTGTCGGGTCCGGGTCCCGATGAACGCCACTGGCGAGGGGCGGGTCCGCCTTCGGGATGAGGTCGTCGCCGAGTTTCGGCTGGCAGTCGGTCAGCGAGTCCTGTCGGACATCCATGCCGTCGACAACCCGGTCGTCGACCGTCTGGGGTACGTATACACGACCTACAGCGGGACCCGAGACGAGGCCCCGCCCGTGTCCGTGTTCCGTCTCGGGCCCGATGGGACGGTCGATCACTACGTGACGGCCATTCGCAACGCCACGTCCCTAGCCCTGGACGTCAACGACCATCTCTACGTCAGTAGTCGCTTCGAGGGTCGGGTCTACAAGATCCTAGACCGGGACCAATTGGAGGTGTATGCCGAGGGGTTGGGCACTCCCTTCGGCCTGACCTTTAATCGGGAGAACTACCTCTTCGTCGGGGACCGGGAGGGGAAGATCTATAAAGTCTCGCCCCAGCGGGTGGTCAGCGTCTTTGCGGAGCTCCCGGCGAGTCCCATCGCCTATCATCTGGCCTTCGACCCGGACGGCAACCTCTTCGTGGCCGTCCCCCAGCTGGCCTCAGACACCATCTACATGATCGATGCCCTGGGGAATGTAATCCCGTATTACAGCGGCCTGGGCCGCCCCCATGGGATGACCTTCGACGCCGCCGGCAACCTCTACGTCTGTCAGGGCCGGGTCCACGACAGCGGCGTCTTCCGGTTTGACGCCCGGGGTCACATCCGAAAGGTCATCGCCAGTCCGCCCGTCGTCGGCATCGCCTTCGACGAGAACCGGAACGTCTGGTTGGCGACGTCCCAAGCCCTCTACCGCATCGCCGTCCCGCCGGAGTTCTTTGAATGAGGGCGGTGTTCGGTGTTGGGTATTCGGTCTTCCCAGTACCCCACACCGAATACCTGGAAGCCGATGGACTTCCTGTACCAAACGGTTCGGGGCGTCGGGCGATTCTGGATCTGGTTCTTCTTTAAGTCCGTCCAGGTCCGATCCATCCAGCGCATTCCCCGCCAGGGTCCAGTCCTTCTATGTGTAAACCATCCGAATGACCTTATCGACTCCCTCCTCGTGGGCGCCGTGGTGCCCCGGAAGGTCCGCTTCTTGGCCCCGGCGGCCCTGTCTCGGAACCCCGTCCTGGCCTGGGTCCTCTCGGCTCTGGGTGTGATCCCCGTCTACCGGCGCCAGGACGACCCCGACAAGATGGACCGGAACGTGGAAGCCTTCGAGGCTTGCTTCCGAGCTTTCGCCCGAGGCGACCTCGTCGTCATCTATCCCGAGGGGACGACCCATACCGAGCCCCGGGTCCAGCGGATCAAGACCGGCGCCGCTCGAATCGCCCTCGAGGCCGAACACCGCCACGACGGCCGGTTGGGCCTGACCGTGATCCCCGTGGGCCTCAACTTCGAGGCCCGAAAGTCCTTTCAGGGCCGCGTGCTCATCTGCGCCGGTGAGCCTATTCCGCTTATCCCCCACCTGGAGGTCTATCGGAGCGACCCCTGGAAGGCCGTGCAGGACCTGACGACAGAAATCCAGCGGGGCATGGAAGCCCAGGTCATCCACGTCGACCGCATCGACCTGACGGCCCTCATCCGGGTGGTCGAAACTCTGTACAGAGACGACCTGGTACAAGAACTCCAGGTAGAACGGGGCCTCTCCCCCGACCGGGTCGACCCATTCCGCCTGTCTCGTACGATCGCCGACGCTGTCCAGTACTTCGTCACGCACGACCCCAGCCGGGTCGAACACCTATGGTACCGCCTGCAGGTTTACGAGACCTTGCGGGCCGAATTCCGGCTTCAGGACCGGACTGTTCGGACCCGATTGACAGCGCCTGGTCCGGGCGTGCGACTTCGGGACCTCGGATTGGGGCTATTCGGATTTCCAGTCTTCCTGTACGGCGCCGTGACGAGCGGTCTGCCCTACTGGATCCCCCGGTGGCTGGCCCGCCACTGGGCTCGTAAGGAAACGACCTATGCGACCGTGCGATTCCTCGCTTCTGTCTCGCTCTTTCCCCTCTTCTGGGGGATGGAGGCCTGGCTCGTCGGGACCCTCACGAACCCCGGGATCGCCGGCGCATTCCTCCTATCCCTGCCTCTAACGGGCCTCCTGGCCCACCGCTACCTGAGCGGATGGGCCCGTCTCGGTCAGGCACTTCGATTCCTTCGGCTCGTCCGAACGCATCGAGGGGCGGTGCGTCGGATTCTGACCCGCCGGCGCCAGATCTTGGAAGACCTGGAACGGGCTAAACAGGATTACCTTCAAGTCCGCCGAGAACACCTGAGGGAGGTAGGGCGGCCGGGCAGATAGGCAAGTTAGAAACCTGCCCTCCTGGCTTGCCTTGCCCACCTGCTGCCCGGCTCGGCGTAAAAGGCCACACCGAGATTTCTCAGAACACGCCCCCCATGGTGGTGTCACCCTGTCCTGACGCCGCCGGTGATGGCGGCGCCCCCGAATCCCCCACGCCGGCCGTCATGCCGGTGTCCACTCGAGGCAAGGCGCAAAGGGCAAGGCACAGAAGGTCGAAAGCGCCTTGGGCTCCTGGGTTCTAAGCCCTTTTCTAATTCCCAATTCCTATCTATCCCCGGGTACGGGGCCGGTGTTCGTAGAAGAAGCGGGCCGCCTCGGTCCGATTCGTGGCCCCAATTTTCATAAATATGTTCTGAATATGAAACTTTACTGTACTCAGGCTCAGGCCGAGGGTCCGAGCGATCTGCTTGTTGCTCAGGCCTCGGGCGACCAACTCGAGGACTTCCCACTCCCGCCGGGATAGGTCCCTCTCGACTTCGCCTTCCCCGGGTGCCCCCGCCAGCCACCGGTGGGCCGACCGGGGGAAGACCAGGTGCCCGTGGTAGACCTGGCGGATAGCTGCCACCGTCTGCTGAGGGGCATCCGTCTTGAGGACGAAGCCATCAGCCTGGTGCTCGATGGCGGTCCGGATCGACTCGCTGTCACCGAAGGCGCTCAGGATGAGGACCCGAACGGGCCAACCCTCGGCTCGAATACGCTGAAGGCAAGCCCATCCGTCCATACCGGCCATCTGGAGGTCCAGGACGACGACGTCGGGTCGGTAGCGTTGGAGAGCGTCCAGCAGTTGTTGACCGTCTGTGGCTGTCGCCACGACCTCGATATCCGGCTCTTGGTCTAAGAAGGACCGCAGGCCCTGAAGGACCAAGGGGTGGTCGTCGGCCAAGACGATACGGATGACCCCGCGGGGGCAGATTTCACTGGCGACCTGCATGACCCGGTACCCAGACGGTGATGTGCGTACCTTGACCAGGGCGGCTTTCGATGGCAAACGTGCCTCCGACCAGTGCGACTCGTTCCCGCATGCCCCGCAATCCGACCCGCATGCGGCGGTCTGCCGGGGCCTGTGTCAAGACGCGCTCGACGTCAAAGCCGGCGCCCTCGTCCCAGACTTCCAGACCCACGCCGTCGCTCCGGGAATAGAGGTGGACGTACTGCCGATCCGTCCCGGCGTGGCGGTAGGCGTTCGAGAGGGCCTCCTGCAAGATCCGGTAGAGGACGATCTTGACCGGCGGGGCGACGTCAGGGATGGGCGGCGTGATGGCCAGCTCGACTCGGCATCCCGTCAGCTCCTCGTGCTGGATGATCAAGCCCTCAAGGACGGAGACCAGGTCTCGCTTTTGAAATTCGGGCGGGGCGAAGGCGCCGATAAAGTTGCGGATACTCCACAAGGCATTCTGGATCAAGGCCCCGATCTGAGTCAGGCTTCGAGCGACGGCTTCCGGACTCGGTCGGTCTTGGTCGTCGGGGCTGACCAGCTTTTTCTGGAGGGCGTCGATCTGGGAGAGGGCGGCATACATGTCCTGGACGGGTCCGTCGTGGATGTCCAGGACGATCCGACACAACTCTCGTTCCGTCAACTCCAAGAATGCCGAGGCATTCGGCCGATTCCGACGGACGACTTTAGGAAGCTTCATCCGTCCTTCCTCCGATCAGCGCCGGAAAGGCAACCCCTCGGTGACTTGGATGTCGAGTCACGGCCCTCGCTTTCTCAAGAAGTTAGAGACAAAGCCCATACCGGGTCAGGCCTGGTCTGATTCTTAAATATAAACCCCATGATTGGCCGAGAAAACAGGTGTCGTCTCCAGTAGAGTGGTACTCAGGCCCGGCACGACTTGCCGACGAGGCAGACGGTTCCCTACCGGACTGAACGCTCCGGAGGAAGGCACCGTCGTTGACCCCCGTAGCGGCGAAGAAGACGTCGTCGGAGCGGACCCGGTCGTCGACCGTTTGGATCTCCTTCCCGGGGCTCGGCCCGAAGGATGTCTCCAAGGGGTGAAGTTCTAAAGCCCAGGCAATAGCCGTATCGCCACCGCCGACGATGAGCCGCCGGCGGCCGAGGAAGTCTTCCCGAGGGTGGACGGCATAGCGGACGCCGACCTCGACCCATTTGTTGAAGCGGAAGTCGGCGCCGAACTGACTGGCCTGTTTGAAGAACTCGGCGACCAGGTCTCGTCCCAGGATGAACGGGTAGCCGCTGACGTCGTAGATGTACTGTTCAGGGTACAGGGCCGTGATCTGGCCGCCCGGCCGAGGCCGGGCCTCCAGGACGAGCGTTCGGAGATTCCGCATGCCGGCATAAAAGGCCGCATACAAGCGGGTTGAGCCAGCCCCGATGACCGCCACGTCATAGGGATCGGTGCCCGTCGTGCGCATCCAGGCCTCCCAGGCACAGAGCGCCCAGCGTCTCCAAGTCAAAGTATTCCAGGCTCCGGGCGACCAAGACGGCCCCCCGGAAGTCTTGACCGAAGGTATAGTCGTTGTAAATCACGGCACATGGCAGGCCGGCTGCCTGGGCCGCCCGCAGGCCGACCTCCGAGTCCTCGATGGCCAGGACCTCGTCGGGGGACGTCCCCAGTTCGGCCAGACAGCGCCGGTACAGGGGGGATTCCGGGGCCGTCTTGACGCCGGCGCGCCGGCCCAGAATCGGTTCAAAGGCGTCGGCCCAGGCAGACAAACGATAGCGTAGGAGGGCCCGGATCTGTTCCTCGTCCGACGTGGAGACGATAGCCAGTCGGACACCCCGACGGACGGCCTCCTCAACGAGCCGGGCGACACCGGGCCGCAAGGGAAGCCGAGCGGCATACTTTTCGACATAGAACTGTCTCTTGAGTTCGACCAAGCGGACGACGGCCGCCTCGAGCTCGTCGGGCGGGAGTGGTGGGTCCAACTGCCGGAGGGCCCGGCGCATCCGCTCGGCGTTGCCGGGGATAGGGAGCAGGGCTTTAAACTCTTCCCATGTCCAGCGGATGGGGAAACCTAGGGCGGCGAAGGCCTCGTTGCAGGCCGGCAGATGCCCGTCTCGCTCCGTGTAGGCCAGCGTGCCGTCGACATCGAAAATGATGGCCTTAAGCTGAAGGGATCGGGCCATGGGAATTCCCTCCGGGTTTTTAGTATAGGGACAGCCGGCGTCAGGCAGTCGGCGGCATTCGGATGGCGGCCACTGTCACAGGACGTCCCCATGAAGGACAGTTATATTTCGTTTTGATGATACTTCCTGTCCACGTAAGAAAAGCCCTCTCCCCTTAGGAGCCCCCATGACCGAGGACTCTTGAAGTTGACGCTGGGGTAACTCTCGGCGTGAGATCAAGCGGACACCGGCCATCAAGCCGGTGTCTGGACGAAGCGGAGCCGCCATGACGGCGGCGGTCCGAAAGGCACCTCCACCCTCGATGCGCATGAGACAGCCCGCTGGGCCCCCCTATTACGCCGAACACCCCACGACTCTCCTTCAGTCGACGTCGTTGAGGTATTCCTCAAATCCCATCTCGGCCAGCCAGCTCTTGACCTCATAGGGCGAGCGCACTTGGGCGCTATCTGGCAGGGGTCCCTCCGTCCAGTGGGGCAGGGCCGTCGCTGGCGGCGCCTGAGCCCAGAAAAAGTAATAGAGGGCCCAGTAGCTACCATGGTCCCCGTCCCGCAGGACGACGGCTTCACCATAGCCGTCGGTCAGGATGCGCACGGCCCGCTGGCAGGCCTCACCATAGGGGATCTCGTCCCATGTCATGGGCGTTCCTCCCAAGGGGCTTGGGTCGGCCGAGGTCTTCCCCTCGACCGGGCTCTGCCTCGAGGCTCGACGCCCGAGCGGCCTGGTCTTCGCATTCCCGGAACACCCGGCTCTTGAGGATGTCTTCGGCCGTGATCCGGCGAAGGTCCTCGGCCGTCACGGGGCCACCCTGTTCGCATAGCCGCAGGGCCTGCCGGAGTCGCATGCGGTCGATAGCATTCCGGATCGACCGGGCATTGGCAAAGTTGGGAAGGCGCATTCGGCAGGCCACGTACCGGTGAAACGCCCGTCGGGCCTCATCGTCCAGGACATAATTAAGCTGGCGGAGCATGAGTTCCCCGATCTCGACGAGCTCCTCTAGGGTGTAGTCGGGGAACTCGATGTGGTGGGCGATCCGGGACCGCAGGCCCGGATTCTGGCTGAAGAAGCGTTCCATCCGGTCTTTGTAACCGGCGAAGATCACGACGAGGTTGTCCCGTTCGCTCTCCATGACCTGCAAGAGGATCTCGATAGCTTCCTGGCCGTAGTCCCGTTCGTTCTCGGGTCGGTAGAGGCTGTAGGCCTCGTCGATGAACAAGACGCCGCCCATGGCCCGTTTGAGGACCTCTTTGGTCTTGGGAGCCGTGTGACCGACGTACTGGCCGACCAGGTCGTCCCGGGAAGCCACGATCAGTTGGTCTCGCCGGATATAGCCCAGGCGGTGGAGGACCGTGGCCATGCGCATGGCCACAGTCGTCTTACCCGTCCCGGGGTTGCCGACGAACGCCATGTGAAGGACCGGTCGCGTCGAAGTCAGGCCCAACTCGCGCCGGGCGCGGTCGACGACGAGGAAGGCGGCGATCTCGCGAATCCGTTCCTTGACCGGGCGGAGGCCGACCAACTCTCGGTCCATCTCTTCCAGGACCTGGAGGACACCCGTTTGATCCAGCAGTTGACGGAGGTTCACCTCCACGGACGGAGCTGGGACCGTCATGGCGGTCGTCTCTCCTTAGGGGTTTCGGTATCGCCGACCTGGGGGGAGATCCTCGACGTAGGGCTCGAGGCCGTATTTTTGGATCCGCCCGTCCGACCACAGGATGCGGCGGAGCCGGAAGCCGAGTTCCTCGACCGGTGGTCGATAGGCAATGAATGAGACCCGCTGGGCTTGCCACATGGGACTGGGGTCGTAGCCGTTGATCTTGATGTAGCAATGGGGGAAGGCCTCCCGGCACTTTTTGAACTCATACATAGCCGCGGCCGGGTCCTCCAGGTCAAACATCGGGAGGCCCCACATGCTCCAGTAGACGTTGTAGGGATGGGGGTCATCGGTGTACTCGATGGAGACGGCCCAGCCCTGGTGGACGATATAGGCGATTTGCCGCTCGATCTGTTCGTCCGTCAGGTCCGGCAAGTAGGAAAACGTGCCTTGCGTGATACGCA
This sequence comes from Acidobacteriota bacterium, assembly GCA_025061865.1. GTDB lineage: Bacteria > Acidobacteriota > HRBIN11 > HRBIN11 > HRBIN11 > HRBIN11. The sequence goes on from JANXAA010000019.1 coordinate 8,132, forward strand.
TCGGCGCACCTCCTTCCTAGGGCTATCTTCGTTAAAGGGTCACGGTAGCCAAGACGTCCGGCGTGTCGGTCGGGGTATACTCAAAGGTCACGTCCTTCCAGACCTCGAGGGCGGCCGCCAGCTCCTTGCAGTGACGGGCGGCTTGGCGAAGGATTTCGGGGCCCTCCCGCCGGATGTCGCGACCCTCGTTGCGGGCGAGGACCATGGCCTCCAGGGCCACGCGGTTGGCCGCCGCCCCAGCCTGGATGCCCATCGGGTGACCGATCGTGCCGCCGCCGAACTGGAGCACGACGTCGTCCCCGAAGAGGTCCAGGAGCAGGTGCATCTGGCCGGCATGAATGCCCCCACTGGCGACGGGGAAGACGGCCGGCAGGTAGGCCCAGTCTTGCTCGAAGTAAATCCCTTTGACGGGGTCGGGTCGCACATGCTGTTCCCGCAGGATCGTATAGTAGCCCTGGACGAGGTTGGGGTCGCCCTCGAGCTTACCGACGGCCGTCCCGGCGTGGATGTGGTCGACGCCCAGCATCCGCATCCACTTGGCCAAGACGCGGAAGGACACGCCATGGTTCTTCTGCCGGGTGAAGGTCGCGTGGCTAGCCCGGTGGAGGTGGAGGATCATGCCGTTGTCGTGACACCAGTTCGACAGCGATTGGAGTGCCGTGTAGCCCATCGTGAGGTCCGCCATGATGATGACCGAGCCGATCTGCTTGGCGAACTCGGCCCGCTTGTAGACTTCCTCCATCGTCGGGGCCGTCACGTTCATGTAGTGACCTTTGCGTTCACCGGTCACCTGCTCGGCCTTGATGACGGCCTCCATGGAGTACAGGAACCGGTCCCGCCAGCGCATGAAGGGCTGAGAGTTGATGTTCTCATCGTCTTTAGTGAAGTCCAGCCCCCCGGCCAAGGCCTCAAAGACGACTCGCCCGTAGTTACGGCCCGACAAGCCGAGCTTGGGCTTGACGGTGCATCCCAGGAGGGGTCGGCCGTACTTGTTCAGGAGGTCCCGTTCGACGGGAATCCCGTGGGGGGCCCCCTTAAAGGTCTTCAGGTAGGCCACGGGGATACGCATGTCCTCCAGGCGTAAGGCCCGCACAGCTTTGAACCCAAAGACGTTCCCGATGATCGAGGACGCCAGGTTGGCGATGCTCCCTTCTTCAAACAGGGCCAGGTCGTAAGCGATCCAGGCGAAGTACTGTTCGGGATTCCCCGGCACGGGCTCTACCCGGTAGCACTTGGCCCGGTAGCGATCCAAGTAAGTCAGTCGGTCGGTCCACACGACTGTCCACGTCGCCGTGCTGGACTCCCCCGCGACGGCGGCCGCCGCCTCTTCGGGGTCCACGCCCGGCTGGGGGGTGACCCGGAACAAGGCCAGGGTGTCCGTGTCCTTCGGCTCGTAATGGGGGTCGTAGTAGCCCATCTCACGGTATTCTTTCACCCCAGCACGGGCGTATCGAGAATCCGTACCGGCGTATTGGGGGGTCGAAGATTTCAGGTCCATACCTATCCTCCAAAGAGGTGTCATGAGGGTTTCGACCGGGCCCGCACCGGGACGAGGCTGAGGGCCAGGCCGTCCAGGACCCGGACGGCTGCCTCGGCCACGGCCTCTGGCGTGAGACCCAGCTTCTGGTATAGGACTTCGTAGGGGGCTGAAGCCCCAAAGCGGTCTAGGCCGACGACGGCCCCGTCGAGACCGACCTCATGGCCCCACCCGAGGGTTGCGCCCGCTTCGACGACCACGCGAGCCCGCAGGGCCGAGGGTAGGACGATCTCTTGATATTCGGCCGGTTGCCGCCGGAAGAGCTCCCGGCAGGGCATCGAGACGACCCGGGCCGGGATACCCCGGTCGGCTAGGCGCTTTTGGGCTTCCAGGGCGATGACGACCTCAGAGCCCGTGGCAATCAGGATGACCTGAGGGTTCGGGACGTCTGACAGGACGTAAGCCCCGCGCAGGGCGCCCTCGGCCGAGGCGAAACGGGTCCGGTCGATGACGGGGACTGCTTGACGGGTCAAGACGAGGGCCGTCGGGCCGTCTCGGCGTTCAAGGGCCACCCGCCAGCCGACGGCGGTCTCAGCGGCATCGGCCGGTCGGAAGACCCACAGATTCGGGATTGCCCGCAGGCTCGTCAGGTGTTCGATGGGCTGGTGTGTCGGGCCGTCCTCGCCGAGGCCGATGCTGTCGTGGGTGAAGACGTAGATCACGGGCAGACCCATCATGGCGGCTAGCCGGAGGGACGGCCGCATGTAGTCGGAAAAGACTAAGAACGTCCCGCCGTAAGGCCGAATCCCGCCGTGGAGGGCCAGGCCGTTCAAGATCGCCCCCATGGCGTGCTCCCGGACGCCGAAGTGGATGTAGCGCCCGCTGAAGTCGTCCCGCGTCAAGGGCTTTTCGCCCTTCGGCAAGGTGTGATTCGAGCCCGTCAGGTCGGCCGACCCACCCAGGAGGTTCGGAATCCGGGGTGCGATGGCGTTCAGGACGGCTCCCGAGGCCGACCGGGTGGCGACGGGCTTGTCCGCCGGGAATGTCGGGAGGTCTTGGTCCCAGCCCGGCGGCAGGTCTCCATCGAGGAAGCGCCGAAAGGCGGCCGCCAGGTCGGGATGGGCCCGCTCGTAGCGGGCGAGGAGGTCCTCCCACTCGGCCTGTCGGCGGGCACCGACCCGCCCGCACAGTCGCATGAAGTCTCGAACGTCATCAGGGACGTGGAAGGCCTCGTCCGACGGCAGGCCCAAGCGCTCCTTCGCCAAACGGACCTCGTCGGCTCCGAGGGGTTCCCCGTGGGCCTTGGCGGAGTCCTGGCGGTTGGGGCTCCCGAAGCCGATATGCGTCCGGCAAGCGATCAGGGAGGGCCGCTTCGTCTCAGCCCGGGCGGTCCAGAGGGCCGCCTCGACGGCCCCCATATCGTGACCGTCGACCCGTTGGACATGCCATCCGTAAGCCTCGAAGCGTCGGAGGACGTCTTCCGTGAAGGTCAGGGTCGTCGGGCCGTCGATGGTGATCCCATTGTCGTCATATAGGACGATCAGTTTCCCCAGGCCCAGATGGCCGGCCAGGGCGCAGGCCTCGTGAGAAACGCCCTCCATGAGGTCCCCGTCGCTGGCGATGACGTACGTATAGTGGTCTACGATAGGGAAACCGGGTCGGTTCAACCGTTCGGCCAGCCAGCGCTCGGCGATGGCCATCCCGACGGCGTTAGCGATGCCCTGACCGAGGGGCCCCGTCGTCGTCTCGACGCCCGGTGTCAGGCCGTACTCGGGGTGACCGGGCGTCTTGCTTTCCCACTGCCGGAAGGCCCGCAGGTCGTCCAGCGTCACGTCGTAGCCCGTCAGGAACAGGAGAGCATACAGGAGCATGCTCCCGTGGCCGGCCGACAGGACGAACCGGTCCCGGTCCGGCCAGGTCGGGTCCTGGGGGTTGTGCTTGAGAAACTTCGTCCACAAGACGACAGCGGCGTCGGCCATGCCCATCGGCATGCCCGGGTGGCCGGAATTGGCCTTCTGGACGGCATCCATCGCCAGACCCCGGACGACGTGGGCTGCCCGGCGGAGGAGGCTATCGGGCGCCGTCCCGGCCTGGGGCGTCTCTCCGACGAAGGGACGGACAGATACGCTCATCTCAATCCTTCCCCGGGGTCGCAAAGGCAGTTCGGCTTTCTCGGAATCGAAGTCGGCTCAAGGCAGCAATCGGTGGGGCGAAAGGCATCCGGGAGAAGTCGGTGTAAACGCGAAGCATGTGATAGGCCAGCAGGAGCTGAGTCAGGGCCAGGGGATGGCTGTGACGGACCTGCAGGAGGTCCTGGTAGTTGCCGATCTGTTCCTCCTCGACGGGCGACAAGTCGGGTAGGTGACTCCAGATGGCCTCGGCGAGCTCATGCGCGTGCTCGGAGGCGACGGCCCCGTCGATCTCGAGGATATCGACGGGCCGACCGTTATCCCGGCCCAACGTGAGACGGATCCCCGGAGGCGCCTCGCCGTTGTATAGGTAACTCAGGTCCGGATGGGGAATCGTCGGCCGCAAGATAATCTGGACATTTAAGACGGGACCGGCCTCCTCGGGGGAGACGCCCGGCGGTGGGTAAAACCGGACGATGATGTCGGCGTACTCCCGCTGAGGTCGGATAAAAGCGGCGGAGTCAGGCTCCCGCCGTTCGAGTTCCTTCAAGACCTGTTCGACGGTGTAACCCCGCTCGGTCGTGTCCCGCTTAATCTTCCAGGCCCGCCGCAGGTCCTCCGGTGGGTCAAGGTACACCTTCACGTCGTAGTACTGACGCAAGACCGGCGTATAGTAACCCAACAGACCCTCGACGATGATGAACTCCCGGGGCTGGACGTACTCGGGCCGGACGAGCGAGCCCGTCGAGTGGTCGTAGACGGGCTTCAGGACGGGCTGGCCGTAGTGGAGTCGCTCCATGTGGAGTTCCATGATGTCGATGTAGTTGCAGTCCGGGTGCAGGGGCGTGATGTTCAGGCGGGCCCGCTCCCGACGGTCATACTTGTGATAGTCATCGGTGCACACGACCGTCACTCGATCGGGACCCAAGACAGTCATTAGCCCTTGGGCGATCGTCGTCTTCCCGGCGGCACTATCGCCGACGATGCCTAACACGATGGGACGGGGAGGTTTCGTCATAGATGGCCTCCACGTAAACGGTTCAACCAAGACGATTTTCCTCGGGCAGATAGGCCCATTTACAGGCAGGTTACAGGCCGGTCAGTAGATAGGCAAATGGGCAGGTAAGGAAATGGGAGAGAAAAGAAGGTAATTTTCTTTCTCTATCCGGGCTCTCCATCTCGAGGCTTCAACTTACCTGCCCGAGCTACCCCCACCCATGAGCCCCTACCTACCCATCGGCTGACTTGCCTATCTGCCGACCTGTCGACCTTCCGAACTGCCCGCCTGCCTACCCGCCCAGCACCGTCACTTGATCGAACGGGCGCTCCACCGGGGTTCGAGGAGGGCCCGGATCCGAGCGTCCATTTGGTCTTGGAAGTTGGCAAAATCACCGATAGCCAGGAGGCTATATAGCGTGTCTAAGGCGATCTGTCGCGTCAAGGGGGCGTCCAGGTCCGGGAGCTTACTCTTGCGGAGTTCCTTCCACTCGGCGGCTGTCGGCGCATAGAAGAAGTCGCCAAAACCCGCATCGTCAAATCGTCGGAAGAGGTCCTCGCCATCCAGACGGTCGAAGTCTGGGGCCGACCGAAGTTCCGCGAGAAACTCGATGAACTCGGGCTCGACCTCCCAAAGGCGCCGGATGCGCTCGAAGCCGCCGACCTTCTCGACGACCTCCGCGGGGAGGGCCCGCACGTGTTCCGTAAAGTCCATCTCCTGGCAATCCCGGATGGTTTCCGGCCCGATTTCCTGCTGGGTCATAAAATCCTTCAGGACCGCATAAGGAACTGTGTAGGCATCACAACCAGCCGTCAGGGCGATCGTCTGCCACCGCCGCACGCTGGCCGCCATGTTCCGCGTGCGGACCCCGAAGTCCTGCCGGAGCCGTCGCATGTGCCGCTGAGCCTCCAGGAGGACGTGCTCGCCGAGGAGGTCGGACCGAAGGCCCTGATTCAGACGGCCCAGGAAGATGTTCGTCCGATGGGGATTCGCCAGGAGGGCGGCCGCGACGACCTGGCGGGCCGAGAAGGTG
>JANXAA010000001.1 GCA_025061865.1 Acidobacteriota bacterium
TCCCCGGAGCGGTCGCACACAGGACAGTCGACCGGATGATTCAAGAGCAGAAACTCCAGGACGGACCGACGGGCCTCGACGACGTCCTCCGTGTTTGTGGAGACGACCATGCCGTCTTGGACCGGCGTCGCACAGGCCGGGACGAGCTTCGGAATCTTCTCGACTCGGACGAGACAGATGCGGCAGTTGGCGACGATGCTCAGGCCCGGATGATAGCAGTAGCGGGGAATCGGGATACCGACCTGATCGGCGACTTGGATGATCGTCAGGCCCTCCGTCGTCTCGATAGTCCGGCCGTCAATGGTGATCGTGACCTTCTTGGGCGCCTCCATCTCTGGCCTCACAGGCGGATTCCTCCCCCAGGGTCAGGGGGCCACGAGTGTTCGGAGTTCTTAACGAAAGCCCCTAAGATGATAAGGGCAGTCAGGCGGTAAGGCAATAAGGGAGAACTACTTGGGTGTGTCGGGTAGGAAAGACCCAGACCTTGAGACTTATTTCGGGAGTTCAGTGAGCTTCATCTGGAGACGAAGTCTTCCCATGAATCCGGCAGGTCCTTGGTCTGGAGTCGGTAGTCTCTTTGACCCAACCCTTACCACTTAAGACTTAGCACCTTGGTCTGTCCTTGCTCATGCTGTTATAATAAGACTATTGGACCCCCTTCTGGGAAGGCGCCCGATGTCGACCCCCCAGAAGTCGTCCGACAGCAGAGACGCTATCGTCGAATCGCCTCCTCTCTCTGAAGAGATCCTGGAAGACCTGCGGGCTCACAAACCGGCGGCCGTGCAGCGATTCGTCGAACTGTACCTTCCCCGTATCTATCACCTGGCCTATCGGATGTGCCGCCAGCTGGACCTCGCTCGGGATGCCGCCCAAGAAGCTCTGACCATCGCCCTCCAGAAAGTCCATCAGTTCCGGGGTGAAAGCCGTCTGATCACGTGGCTCTACCAAATCCTTTTCCGCGAGTGTCTGCGGTCCCGCCGGGAATCGACTCGGTGGGCTACGATGGTGTCCTTAGACGAGCGACCCGACCTGGCCGCCCTCTCGAAGTTCACTCTCTCGCCGGGACCCGAGGAGCAGTCCCTTCGGGACGAGGAGCGGCGTCTTTTTTGGGAAGCCGTCGAACGACTCCCGGAATCCCTGCGGTCCGTGTACCTGCTTCGAGAAGTCGAGGGCCTATCGACGCAGGAGGTCGCCCGGGTCTTGGGACTCTCAGAATCCAATGTGAAGGTCCGCCTCCACCGAGCTCGCCAGCGGCTGAAGAACTTCTTAGCGAAGGCCGTCAGGCCGTAAGGCCCATGGGACCCCTGGCCAGGGTCCTCTGTACTTCTTCCCCCGAGCGTCCCAGTGCCCTACTGCCCTGTCGTCTTCCTATCTCCCTTTCTCACGTCGACTCCAACGGGATCAGCCGGGGAAACCCCCGCCGGTCTTGGCCACGGGACTGACGGGGTTCGCCCGCGCCGTTCGACCGGTTGAAGGTCCATGCCCGCTCCCAGTCGGCCAAGACACTGATGACGGCGGCGCTCGCACCCCCCATCGTGGGACTCAGTCGGCCTGTCGAGATGAAGGGCCATTGACCCTGAAACCCCGGCGGCGGCAGGGTCTCGTAGACGGCCAGGCCGTCCCCGCCCAGGATCGCCCGCAGGGCCTCCGGGTCACTTCCCAGGCCGAGACCCGGCCCGATGAAGAAGTGAGCCAAGTTCCGGACGACCTCCTTGTCGGTGTCGGCAACCGACTGGGAAATTAGGAGAAACCCGACGCCGGCCTTGCGGAGTTCCCGGACGGCCCGCCGGACGATGTCCCCCAAGGGTCCCGGCTGAGTCTCCTGGGGGACGACCCAGTGGGCTTCGTCGATGACGACCAAGACGTTGGCCGGCTCCCCCCGGGCCCACGCCGCCAGGGCTTGCGCCCGCAGGGCCGCCAGGAGATGCGCCGCCAGAAGGACGTCCTCGGGTCGGGCCGGGTCTAGCCGCAGGGTCCAGAACTCGGACCGGGCTAACGAGGCCAGAAGATCCTGGACGACGATGCGGCCGGGTGTCTTCCGAAATAGCCGAGCGACCTCCTCGAAAGCCTGCCGAATGCCCCGCAGCGTTACGAGACCCGGCCGACAGAGGATGTCCTCAATTTCAGCCCGCCGGTCGGGGTCGGCATAAATGTGCCGTAAGGCCCGCCGGAGGGTCGTCACGAAGGCTTCCCAGGACTCGAGCGACGAGAGGCCTGCCCCCATCCCGGCTAAAGCCCGGACAGCCGCCTCTTCCTTTTCAGCCGTCTTGAACCCCAGGTCCCGCAAGACCCCTCGGAGACGCAGGACGTCCAAGAGGAGTGTCGGGTCGTCGAACTGGAAATCCCGCAGGGTCAGCGTACGCCGATTCCACCCCAGGAAAGCGCCGATGCCCTCGAAGGGGTACCCCCGGATACGGTCGGCCGACCATTCGCCTTGGGGGTCCAAGACGAGGACGCCCCGCAAGCCCCGGACCATTAGGGCAAACACGAGAGCCGCCGACAAGACGGTCTTGCCTGAACCCGACCGGCCGAAGACTCCGACATGGACGGCCTCGCCGAAGCCGCGGGCGTCAAACGGCCGGACCAGGACTGGCTCGGGCACGCCGTCGTACTCGCCGAGGATCCACCAGCCGGCCCGACCCATCCGGGCCAGGGTCGCCCGGTCGGCCCGGTAAAAGAGCGTCCCCGACGGCAGGGGCTGGGGAAGCCGCTCGGGACGACCCCCCCGCAGGCAGTAGCAGTAGCGGACCTCCAGGGTGAAGATGTCTCGCCCCAGGGGCAGGCCGGCCCCGTCCTCGGCGGCCCGATGGGCAAGTTTCTCTTGGATGCCATACGCAAATAGGTAGGGATTCTCGCCGACGGCCGACACGACTCGAGCGAGGACCTCGACGTCAGCCCATCGGGCATACAACATGGACCCCAGGGGCGGGAAGGTCGCCCCGGCGACGTGCTTGAGGATGGCCCCCGTGAAGGTCGAGCGGCCCCACAGGACGGCGACGGGCCTCGACGCACCCCTCATGACTGTTCTTCTCCCAATTTGCGACCTTATTTTACTGAACTTTCTTACTATGTCAAATTGTAGGGGGGAGGCCCATTAAAACCCACAACATCTTGATTTTGAACCCGCACGGGCGACGGACCCGGCGGGGCTATTTAGGGACAAGTTCCGCTTTTTCCCGGCCCAGGGCGGCGTATAGGCCGCCGACGACCGATACGCCGAGGAGGACAAGGCCCACAGCATACACCAGGTTCCCCAAGGCCTGGTCCCAGCTCAACAAACCAAGTCGGCCGAGGAGGTAGTTCCAGTCGTGGCCCTCACCTAACAGAGGTAGGACTTGCGCCCGGGCGTCTTTAATGTACACCGAGATGTTGAAGCAGTTTTGGGCAACCCAGAAGAGGACAACGGCGGCTGAGTAGACTTGTCGGTGGACGTAGAAGTAGACCACGATGCTGACAGGGACGAGGACCTGCATGAGCGTTCCGCCCAGGACCCCGACGAATTCGCCGAATACTCCAAAGATCACGTGTCCCGCCTCATGGAAGATGAGGTCAACGCCGTCGAGGAACCCAAAGTCAGTGGGGTCCTTGGCGCAGACGATACCGTAAATCCCTACAAGGACGATTCCGGCCGTCCGCAGGATACGCCGGACGGCCCATGGATCCATTCCGATCATCGGGACCCTCCTCGGACCCTCTCCCATGGGGAGAGAGTCTTGAGACGCCCTGGCTCTGGTACAATGAGGGGGAGTGCAGGCCTCGGGCCTGGGGCGCAGGTGTCTGGCCTGCGAGAAAGCCGATCTTACCAGCAGTAGACCCCATTCATAAAAACGCCGAAGATGCCGGGCCTCCGGTCCGGCGTCTTGGCAGGGCCGGGCGGGTCCGGTATGATTGGAAGCGTTGGGTGTTGGATGTCGGGTCGGAGGGGTGCCCGATAGGGAACACAGGGTATGCGGCGTCGGGGACGAGAGTGGGTTTAGGAGAAAAGAAGGCAAGGAGGTCGGAAAGCCAGGCTATTGGCAGGCAGGTAGGGTCTTCTGGACTCCTTCTCGGGCCGCCTTCTTGTCTGCTTGCCTTCTATTATTCTCCTGGCTCAGCCCCAACCCTCCGACACCGAATATCGCATGTACCATCGGTAGGGTCATGGCGTGGGGACTCTTCGGCAAGTCGGACCCCCGGAGTGAAGCCCGGCGAGCCCTCAAGGCCGGTGACTTCCGCACGGCCGGCGACCGCTTCCGCATGATCGGGGCCTACGATGAGGCCCTCCAGGCCTACACTCAAGGGAGCTTATTTGTCGAAGCGGCCATGTTATGCGAGGAGATCGGCCAGTGGGAACGGGCCGGCGACTTCTGGGCCCAAGCCCGGCGATACCGGGAAGCCGGAGAGGCCTATCTCAAGGCGGGACTGCCCAATGAGGCCCGGCAGGCCTTCGAGAAGGCCCAAGACTACGGCCGTGCCAAGGAGCTGGCCCTGCGGTTGAACCAGTGGGACCGGGCCGGCGAGTACGCCGAGAAGATCCGTCAGTGGGGAGAAGCCGCTCAGTATTATTACCGGGCCGAGATGTTCGAGAAGGCGGCCCTCGTGGCTGAACGGGCCCTGGAAGTCTTGGAGGCCGAGCGCAAGGAACGGGAGTACTTGCCCGAATGGCAGCGCGAGTACCGGACCATCTGTCGGATCGCCGCCCAGGCCTACACCCGGACCCAGCAACTCCACCGGGCGGCCGAGTTGTACGAGGCCATGGGCGAGTTCAAGAAGGCCCGAGAGGCCTATCTTGCTTGCGGGAACGCCGTTAAGGCCCTTGAGATGTCGGTCCGACTCGAGGACTACGTGACCGGCCGGTCTATCATCGAGCGCTACCCCGAAGCTCGAGTCGCCCTCCAGTTGTGCGGGCACGTCTACCTTCACCTGGGCGAATTCGCCGAGGCGGCCAAGTATTACATGGCGGCTGGCCAGCCCCTCCTGGCCGCCCAGGCCTTCGACCAGATGGGTCGGTACGTCGACGCGGCCTTTCTTTATGAGCAGGCCGGCGAGTGGGAACAGGCCGGCGAGCTGTACGTCCGGGCCCAGGCCTGGGACCGGGCAGCGGCCATATACGCCAAGATGGGAAGTCCCCTCCAGGCGGCCGCCTATTACGAGAAGGCCGGCCGTTGGGAGTTAGCCGTCGAGCTATATGCTCAGGCCCAGCGATACACCGACGCCGGCCGGCTCCTGTATCAACTCGGTCGGACGGATGAGGCCATCGCCCTCCTCCAGAAGGTCGATCGACAAGACCCCACTTACGTTCAGGGCGTGGCCCTGCTGTGCCGTCTCTGGATCGAGAAAGGAATGGCCAGCCTCGCCCTTCGGCGGGTCGAGGAGCTAATCGCCGCCAAGGACCTCGACACCGATGGGGTCGAGCTGTATTACCTCCAGGGTCGGGCCCTGGAAGCCCTGGGCCGCTTTCAGGAAGCCCTGGCCGTCTACGAATCGGTCGTCGCCCAGGACATGCACTACGCCGATACCCAGGAGCGGATCCAGCGTCTGACGACACCCTCGACCCCGACGGCGCCCGACGTCCAGACCCATGCACTCGACTTGCGGTGGGATGTCTTGGGCGTCCTCGTCTCAGCGCCGCACATGACCCTCTTGAAGGTCGTCGACAAACAGCGGAACTCGCCGGCCCTGGTCCAGCGAATTCAGGCCCCCGGCCTGGTCCTTTCCGACGCGAAGGCCCGACTCCAGGGCCTGCGAGGTCTGCGGCATCGGTTATTGGCCCTCCCGTACGACGTGACCTCTGACGGGGACGCCCTGTTGGTCTGTGTCGACTACGCCGAGGGCGTGAGCCTCCGAGAGTGGCTCCGGACGACCCGGTCAGTCGCTGAGGTCCAGGAGGTCACCCTGCAAATTGCCCAGGCCCTGGCCTTCTGCCACCGTTCCCAGGTCGTCTTCGGGGCCCTCTTGCCGGAGCATGTCCTGGTCGCCTCCGACCGGTCCGTCAAGCTGGTCCCCTGGGATGTCTACCTCTCGGCCCTACCTACCGAGATGCCCTACGCTTCGCCCGAGTACCGCACCCGCCAGTCCCTAAGCCCGGCCAGTGACGTTTACGCCTTCGGGGTCCTCCTGCATGAACTCCTCTTCCATCGGCTCCCCACCTGGCCCCTGAGCCCCTTAGACTCGCCCGGGCAGCCCTCCGGCGCCTCGGGCACTGGAGTCCCGAGTTCCTTGGTCCGCATCGTGACGGCCTGCCTCCAGCCAGACCCGGCTCAGCGGGTCGCCTCGATGGACGGCGTCGTCGAGGCCCTGGCGACTATCGACATCTACGAGGGCGCCCTCATCGATGACCGTTATGAGATCTTGAAGGAGCTCGGTCGGGGTGGGATGGCCCGTGTGTACCTCGCTCACGATCGCGTCTTGGGCGAGAAGGTCGCCCTAAAGGTTTGGCACTCGGACCTGATGGCGATGGCGGCGACGTCCCATCGGCTCCTCCGAGAGGTTAAGCTCGCCCGATCCATCCTCCATCCGAACGTCGTGCGGCTGTTCGAGCTGGGGACTTACCGGGGGGCTCGATACGTCACGATGGAGTATGTCCCCGGTGCCTCCTTAGACGCCATCGTCCGCCGGACGGGGCCCATCCCGCCCCGCCTGTGGTGGAAGCTGGCTGTCCAGATCGTCGAGGGCCTGAAAGCCGCCCATGACGTCGGCGTCATCCACCGGGACCTGAAGCCCCAAAACATCATGGTCACCCAGGACGGCCGGGTGAAAATCCTAGACTTTGGTATCGCTGGCGTCTTAGATAGTTCAGACCACACGCAAACCCAGAGCATCATCGGATCTCCCAAATACATGGCTCCTGAACAGATCCAAGGCCAACGTCTGGACGTCCGGACGGACCTGTATGCCCTGGGGGCCATCTTCTACTTTATGCTGACCGGCCGAGAAGCCTTTTCGGCCGAGACGGTCCAGGCCATCCTGACCAAGCAGTTGACCGAAATGCCGCTGCCCCTCCAGCATTGGGTCCCGAATCTGCCGGGGTTCCTAAACGATTGGGTCCTGAAGCTCCTGGCTAAGCGGATGGAGGACCGGCCCCCGAACTGTACGGCCGTCCTCGAATTCCTGTACCGCATTAAGGACAGCCTCTGAAGGTGTGATCCTACAGGAAGAAACAGTACCGCGCCCCGGTACCAGGTCTCGGTTCGCCTCCATGAACTTGGGACTTGAGACCCGACATGCAGGCCCTCTCTGGGGAGACCCTATGGAAGGCAAGCCTGTCACCGAGTCGTTCACGGAAATGGTCGAGATCGCCTTTCCTAACGACGCCAACCCGATGGGAACCGTCTTCGGCGGCCGGGTTCTCCAGCTCATCGACATCGCGGGTTCGGTCGCCGCCATGCGCCACGCCCGGCGGTCGGTCGTGACGGCCCGGATCGACAGCGTCGACTTTCGGGCGCCTATCCGGGTCGGGGAATTCATCGTCCTGCAGGCGTGGGTCAACTTTACGGGCCGCACTTCTATGGAGATTCAAGTCGAGGTTTACGCCGAGGCCCCGACGACGGGAGAACGCCGGCACTGCTGTACAGCCCTCTTGACTTACGTAGCTCTCGACGAAGCCGGTCGTCCGGTGCCGGTCCCACCGGTCTGGCCCCAGACAGAGGTCGAGCGCCAGCGCTATGAAGCCGCTCGGGCCCGGCGAGCCGCCCGACTGCAACCGAGGGAGTCAGGAGTATGATCCACCGTCTATGGATTCGGTTCCGGCGGACCTTCCTGACAGGCCTGATCGTCCTGATGCCCTTGCTCATCACGGTCTGGGTCCTGTACCTATTCACGGAACGATTGGACCGCCTCTTCCAGCCCCTGGTGGAGGCCATCTTAGGGCATCCGATCCCGGGCCTCGGAGTCGGCATCGCCCTGCTCCTCATCTTAGCGACCGGCGTCATTGCACCCTATTACTTGGGTCGCCGACTTCAGCAGGGGATCGACCGCCTCATGATGCAACTTCCAGTCGTCCGGGTCATCTACGGGACGTCTCGAAAGATCCTAGAGACCCTCCAAGTGACCCGGGCAATGGCCTTTCAGCGGGCCGTTTTAGTCCCCTATCCCCAACCCGGGAGTTATGTCATTGGGTTCGTCACAGCACCGGTCCCGCCGGACGTCCGTCGGCTCCTGCGGGAAACGCCGTCGGTCAGACCCGAGCCGGGGGGCCTGGCGTGGGACTGGCGGAGCGACACCGACTGGGTCTACGTCTTCATCCCGAACACACCGAACCCGACGGGCGGACGGACGCTGATCCTGCCTCAGAACGTCCTCATCCCCTTAGACCTACCGGCTAACGCGGCCTTGCGCCTCGTGATGTCTGGCGGTCTCCTGGCTATCTCGGAGGGTCGGCCTGAGACAGGATTGCCCGAGACCGTGTCTCCTAAGACGTGGACGCCCAAAGCGTAACGCCGTGATAGCGTGACGGACCGGCGTCTCCGGCGCCTGGAGTCGCACACCATGGAACGGGACGAACTCATGGTCATCGATATCGGTAACACCCAGACGAGCGTCGGATTCTGGAAAGAAGGGGCCATGGTCGATGCTTACCGATTCCAGTCAGACCGAGACCGCACAGCCGACGAGTGGGGTCTGTGGTTCCGATGGGTCCTCCACTGGAATCGAGGCGGCCCCGACCGTCTTCGGGGCGTCGCCCTGGCCAGTGTCGTCCCCCCGATGACGGACCGGGTCGTCCAGGCCTGCCAGAAGTACCTGGGCCAGACGCCCTTCGTCATCGAGCCGGGCATTCGGACGGGGATGCCTATCTTGTACGAGGACCCGAAGGCTGTCGGGGCCGACCGCATCGCCAACGCCGTGGCGGCCTTCCGGGAGCTAGGCGGCCCCTGTGTCGTCATCGACCTCGGGACAGCGACGACCTTCGACATCGTCAGTGAGCGGGGCGAGTACCTGGGCGGCGTCATCGCCCCGGGTATCGAGATCTCAGCGGATGCCCTCTTCCAACGGGCCGCCCGCTTGCCCCGGGTCGAGGTCCGACGCCCGCCGGGCGTCATCGGCCGAAACACGCCCCATGCCATGCAAGCGGGCCTCTTTTACGGTTACGCCGGCCTGATCGAGCGGATCGCCCAAGAGATTCAAAGCGTCCTGGGCGAGGGCACCCAGTTTATCGCCACCGGCGGCCTGGCCCCCCTGCTGGCCGACACAAGTCCTTATATGCAGAGGGTCGACCTCCTGCTGACCCTCCGGGGTATCGCCTATCTGTATGAGATAAACCAACCGGCGTGACGGCGGGCCGCCGGCATCTGCCGGCGGCCGGTCAGTGGCGGAAATGGCGGAGACCTGTAAAGACCATCGCCATTCCGTGTTCGTCAGCCGCTTGGATGACCTCGTCGTCCCGGATCGAGCCCCCGGGTTGGACGACGGCCGTGACACCGGCCTGGGCTAGCTCGTCGACGCCGTCCCGGAAGGGGAAGAAGGCGTCGGACGCCGCCACGGCTGCCCGCAAGTCGGCTGCCGGAGCCTTCTGGACGGCGACTCGGACGGCATCGACGCGGCTGACCTGACCCCCACCGATGCCCACCGTCCGAAGGTCCCGGGCCAGGACGATGGCGTTACTCTTGACATGCTTGGCGACCCGCCAGGCGAAGGCCAGGTCCCGCCATTCGGCCTCCGACGGGGCTCGCTTCGTGACGACCCGCCACTGCTCGGGGTCCTCGACGGGCCAGTCGCCGTCCTGGACGAGGACGCCGCCCAAGACGGACCGGACCTCGACGGATCGGTCCGGCCGCCAGGGACCCGACAGCTCCAAGACTCGCAAGTTCTTCTTCCGAGCGAGGACCTGAAGGGCCCCGTCCGTGTAGCCCGGGGCGATGACGCACTCCAGGAAGGTCTCGACGATGGCCTCGGCGGCCGCTTCATCGACGACGCCCCCGATGCCGGCGATGCCCCCAAAGGCGGCGACGGTGTCGGCGGCCCGAGCCCAGACGTAGGCGTCCCGGGCCGTGGCGGCGACGGCCACGCCGGACGGCGTGTTGTGCTTGATGACGACGGCGACGACGCCCTCAGCCTCCCCCTCGAAGTCGGCGACGACTCGGACGGCGGCGTCCAGGTCGAGAATATTGTTGTACGAAAGTTCCTTTCCCTGGAGCTGGCGGGCCCGATGGAGAGCGACCGGGGCCTCAGGCCGGACAGCGTACCAGTGGCCCCACTGGTGGGGATTTTCGCCGTAGCGGAGGGGCTGATGCCGGACGAGGGCCCAGGGCCACAGGACCGGCTCGGCCAAGCCCCGTTCTTGATAGAAACGGGCCGTGATGACGGCGTCGTAAACGGCCGTGTAGGCAAAAGCCTTGGCGGCCATAGCCCGCCGGAAAGACTCCGGCGGGGGCCACGTGCCCTGGCGGAGGACGTCCACGAGGGTCGGATAGTCGGTCGGCTCGACGAGGACCGTCACCCATGGCCAGTTCTTGGCGGCCGCCCGGATGAGAGCCACGCCGCCGATGTCGACCCAGTCCATGAGTTGTTCGAGGGAAAGCCCGGCCTGGGCCCATGCCTCGAAGGGGTAGAGGTTCACGACGACGAGGTCGACCGGGGCCAGGCCGTATTGCCGAAGCTGGGCCTCGTCCTCGGGCCGGTCCCGACGGGCTAGGATGCCCGCAAAGACAGCCGGATGGAGCGTCTTGACGCGACCGCCGAGGACCTCCGGAAAGCCGGTCACGTCCTCGACGCGCCGGACGTAGATGTCCTGCGCCCGGAGAAGCTGGGCCGTCCCACTTGTAACAAGGATCTCGAAGCGATGGTCGGCCAACGCGCGGGCCAAGTCGGTCAAGCCCGTCTTGTCATACACGCTGATGAGAGCTCGACGGGATGCCATGACTGGGATAGGACCTCCATGGTCAGGCAGGTGTTAGTACCGGCTCGACAGCCGCCTCGACGCCGTGGACAAGCTTCCGAGCACTTTCTTTACCCAGGAGTCCTCCAAAGCTTCGTACACTTCGACCGAGAATCCCCTGGGCCCTCCCTCGAAGGTGTCGCCAAGTCTGGCGATATTTTGGGATCGTCGGCCCCCTTGTGCAAGCAATATGGTGGGAGGACGGAATGGATGGGTGGGCGAGTAGGCAGGCAGATGAGGGAATCCTTGGAATGCCCGCTGTCCGGCGAGCGCCCCCGGGCCTGGCGCTGCTCGTAATGGCCGCCGTAGGACGCTGGCCCGGCCCTGCGCCGACGTGGGCCTAAGCTTTACACGGTGGCGTCGTCCTGACATTTGGAAGAGTAGCGACCGTCATCTGCGGTGCCGTCAAGACATAGGACTATCCTTCTCCCCTTTCCCTACCTACCCGTCTGCCTATCTGCCCAAGACAATTAAAATTCCTGGCCGATGGTTACGAACCAGTGGAAGCGCCTCTCTCCGGGGCGTCGGTCCAAGAGCCAAGCCAGGTCGACTCCCACGGGGCCGAAGGGGGCGATATATCGAAGGCCGAAGCCACCGGCTTTCCGGAAGTCAGACCACCGGAGGCTCGGATTCTCGAGGAATACGTTGCCAACGTCGAGGAACAGCACGAGGCCCCAGGACGGTCGCGGGTTGAACCGCTGTTCGACCGTCATCAGCCACAGGGCGTTGCCGCCCAGGGGCGGTCCCAGCGTGTTGAAGGCAAAGCCTCGGTGGGTACGGCTCCCGCCGGCAAAGAACCGCTGGCTCGGCGGGAGCAAGACGCGCTGGTCGGGCGGGAGCCGGGCGGGGGCTTCGAAACGGCGGCCCCAGCCAGCCCGTTGGGCGATAGCCAGGACCCAACCGGACGTCAGGGGAAGATAGACGTTCCACTGACCTGCCAGCTTCAGAAACGTCACGTCGGAACCCCAACTCCGCAGGCTGAACTCCCCGGTCACGCTCAGGAACTGGCCCTGGGTAGCGTTTAAGACCGAATCCCGGGTATCTCGGAGCCACCCAAGGGAGAGTTTCGTGAGTCGCAGGTTTTCAAACTCCCGGGCGATCAGCTCGATTTCCTCGGGGCTTAAGGTGGGAGCCAAATTCTCTAGACGGGTCTCACTGACCTCCCACTGGCCTGTCAGGAGAGACCGGGGCCCATACCGGTGGACCCCCTGAAGGAGGCCCCGGCTCTGGAAGAGGTCAAAGTTCGGTTGACGCTGGAAGCCTGTCTCGCCGGCGACCTGCCACTCGACGGGAAGGTCCCCCATGGAACGGCCCCCAAAGGAGCCCAGGACCCGCCAGTTGACGAAGCTGAAGCGGAACAGGGCATACAACCGGTACCCCCGACCCAGGAAATTGTTGTACTGCGCGTTCAGAATCCCCCGGATCCCGTCGTTTTCCTGATACCCCAGGCCATAGCTGAAACGGGTGGGCCGGGCCTCCCGAAGGATGACCAGCAGATTCTCCCGGTCGCCCATCTGTTGCGGAAGGGGCAGGGGAATCTCGACCCGTTCAAAGAGACCGAGGTCGTATAGGCGATTTTGAAAAGCTTCTAACTGGTCCGCCTGCAGGGGGGCCCCTTCTCGAAACGGTAGGAGACGATACAGGACGCCTGCCTGCGTGTGGTATAAGCCCCGGAAGATCACCCGGTCGACATACGTCGGCTCGCCCTCCAGGATGTAGAAGTCGACCCGCACGGTGTCGGGCTGGCCTGGGACAGACTCCACATGGGGCTCGACCTGGACCCGGAAGTAGCCGGCCTGGTAGTACTTCTGCCGGAGGACCTGGAGGCTCAAATCCAGCAGACGCCGCTCCAGGGCCTGACCTCGGCGCAAGGGGATGTAGGCCGCCAGTTCCTCATCGCTCCATACCGAGTTGCCCCAAAAGTCGACGTCTTGAACGTACCGCCGGGGGCCGATGTCACAGAGGATGCGAAGACGGGCGTTGCCCGGGTTTCCATACTCGGGAATGACTTGAAACTCGACGGGTTGATAGCCCCGCTCCTGAAGACTGACCTGAAAGCGGCGGAGCCACGTCTGGAACTGGTCGTAGACCCAGGGCGACCCAGGCCTCCAGAGTTGGACCTCTGAGTGGAGCTCCGCCGGCAGGCCCTCCCATTGGATCGAGGTGATACGGGCCATCGGGCCGGGTTCGACCCGAAACACGACGGCGACCGTCGTCGGCGTCTGTACCTGGACCGAACCCGTCACCTGCGCCTGCGGGTACGCGTGGGCCTGCAGGGTCCGCTGAAGCATGGCCCGCAGGACCTCCAGTAGGTCGTCGGACCAGGCCCGGGCGCTTCCGACCCAGTCGAGCCACTCCTGGACCCGTGGGACTCCCGGCGGCCAACCCACGACCTCGACCCGCACCCGGGGTCCGCACTGCCCGTCCAAGTGGACGACACCGTCCGACCACGTGGCCTCCAAATAAGCCGTCCAGTACCCCTCCTGACGAACCCGTTGGACGACCCGTTGGACCGCCGACTGAAGGGCTGGGTTCCATCGTTCCGCCTTCCGGAGGACAGCCTCGACAGGGCCGCGTAGGGCCATACAAACGGGACCAGTCGACCAAGTCCAGCGCCGGACCCGTCGGGGCGTACCCTCGTCGACGTAAACCCGCAAGACACCGGTGCGGCGCTGGACATCGATTTCGTCAAAGTAGATGTCCACAGTCGGCGACTCAAACCCCGCCTCCTCATAGAAACGCCGAATGGCCTCTTTCCAGCGCTCGACCTGAGCCCGGTCGTAAGGGAGGTCCAGGGCAAAGTCCGTCATATGCTGTCGTAAGCGGCGAGGCGAAAAGGTCCGACTTGTGACGTAGAAGAAGCGCACATCTCCGATGCGGGCCGGGGCCACGCAGGTCATCGTCAGGTCCACGGCGGAAGGGCCTGCCCCCGCCCCGCCCGACTCTTGCGCCAGCCCCTCGACAGGCGACACCTGCGCCGAGACCTGCTCGCATAGACCGGTCAGGTACACGTTCTGAAGAGAGGCCGCCAGGGCTTCGTCCGTCAGGACTTCCCCGGGACGGACGGCCAGCAGACGGTTGAAATCGTATGTCGTCCGAGGCCCCTCAAAGGTCCACCGCACTTGGCGGACGACCTGAGCGGCGACCCCGCCGGTTGCTACGACCCAGACGGCGACTCCCAGTCCTAACAGTCGGCCGCGTCGCCCCACTCGATAGCTCCTTGAGGGAAAGGTCCCGGAGCCCAGGGAAGCCGGGGCTCGGGACCGGGTGTTTCGACGGTAATGAACCTGGATATGATATTTCGGCGGGCAGACCGCTATAATGCTCCGTCCTGGCAACGGTTCTTTCGGAACTCGGCCCGACGGTGGCCAAATCTTCACTCCTGCAAAACCGTCCGGAAAAGTCGAACGGACCCGGATTTTCACGGACCTAACGGCGCTGCTAAGATCCGGGGACCTATACTTTTTCGCTTATTTCTCGCTCCCCACGATCAGGACTAGCAGGTCCATCACGTTCGTGTACGTCGGCCCCGTCTTCAGGAGGCTCCCGACTTGCGCCAGGTAGTGGTACGCATCGTTGTTCGCCAGGAAAGGCTCTGGATGAATCCCCGCCTGTCGGGCCCGGTGGACGTGCCAAGGGTCGACGAGACCGCCGGCGGCGTCCGTCGGACCGTCGGTCCCGTCAGTCCCGGCGCTCAAGAATACGACAGGCTCGTTTTCCTGTAAGAGGACCCCGACGCGAGTCGCCAGCTCTTGGTTGCGGCCGCCCAAGCCCGAGCCCCGCACCTGAACAGTCGTCTCCCCGCCCATCAGGATGCAGGCCGGCGGTCGAACGGGCTGGCCGTACATCTGGACCTGACGGGCCACGGCCCGAACCCATCGGGCCACTTCGACGACAGAACCCTCGAGGAAGCTCGTCAGGACCGCTACGTGGTAGCCCCGGGCCCGGGCCGCTTGCGCCGCCGCTTGAAGGGCAGTCTGATTGTCGCCGATGACCCACACACGGGAGCGGGCGAATCGGGGGTCGCCCGGCTTGGGTGTTTCCGGCCGCCGACCCGCCTGGCCCTCCGTCAGGTGCACTCGTACGGCGTCGGGGACGCAGTCCCAGACTTGAAGACGGTGGAGAACCTCGACAGCGTCGGCATATGTAGAGGGGTCTGGTACGGTCGGGCCGGACCCGATGACGGACAAGTCATTCCCTACGACGTCGCTGATAACGAGCGTCCACACCGGCACCGCCGGCGGGACCCACCGCAGGAGCTGGCCCCCCTTAACCTGGGAGAGATGCTTGCGGACGGCATTTAGCTCGTGGATCGTCGCCCCTGCTCGCAGGAGCAGGTCTGTCATGGCCTGCACGTCAGCCAAGCTCACACCCTCGACGGGAAGTTCCAAGAGGGCCGAGGCTCCGCCGCTGAGGAGGACGAATACGCCGTCACGGGTCTGAACGGCGGCCAACTGCCGACGGATTGCCCCGGCCGCTCCTACAGAGCGTTCGTCTGGGATAGGATGCCCCGCCTCCCAGACCTGAATCCGTCGAAGGTCCGCGCCGTAGCCTTCCTTCGAGACGACGATCCCACCGGCGATGCGATCGCCCAGGATCGCCTCCAAAGCCTGGGCCATCCGGGCCGACGCCTTCCCAGCGCCGACGACCCACACCCGCTCGGGAAGCGGCCACGTCTGGGCACCGACCTGAAGACCGTCCCGGCGAAGTCGCACCCACCGCGACAGGCAGACTAAGGGATCGACGGCCTGCACGGCCGTCTGGAAACAACGGACAGCGTCCCTTCGCCAGCGTTCGATCAGGGCTTTTCGGACCATAAGCCGTCCAAGTCCCGGACCTGACGACTCCGCCCCAGCGAGCGATGCGGGGATGGCACATCCCTGGAACCCAGGAGCTGGGACCCAAGACCGCATCCCCTACGTCCTGATGAAACCGCTCTAACAAGCGGGGCTAAGATCCCCCGGGGCCTACCTTATCCCCTATTCCCGCTACAGGGCCTGCAAGATGTGGCCCCGGCGGAGCCAGTATCGCCGCCAAAACCGCAAGTCAGCCGGCGTGTCCAGGTCCTGCCACCAGGGGACATCATCCGACGAAAAGGCCGACGGGTCCAGGACCTCACACCGGACGACTTGCCACCACTGCTGGAAAGAAGCCGACGGTCGGGGCTGTAGGGCCGTCGGGTGGACCCAGCCGACCGGGATAAACCACTGGCCGACCCGGAACACGTGGGCATCCCACCCACAAGCTGAGCCCCCGCAACGTCGGGCAACGTGTCCCAGGACATCCGACGGAAGCCAGGGCACGTCAGCGCTCAAGAACCACGCGTCCCGACCCCATCGTCGGAGGGCCATAGCAAGCGCTCGAGCGGGGCCGAGACCGGCCGCCGGGTCCAACCATTGGGGGCCGGGCCAGACCCACGTAGGGACGGGCCCCCCTAACAAGACCGGGTGCCAGTCCCGCCACCGGTCGAAGATCGCCCGTAGCAGGGGCTGCCCGTCGATCTCAAGGAACCGCTTATCGACACCGAGTCGACGGCTTTGACCGCCGGCCAGGACAAAGACCCCGAGGCCCCGGTCCGTATGCGCCCACCGGCCCCTAGCTCCAGGCGGTACGCTATCGGCCATGCATTTCCTCAAAGTAAATGTACTTTCGCCACTTTTCGTCCAATAAGCCCAGCCAGCGGAGGTAGAAGAAGAGTTGTTTCTTGGGGATCCGACGGGGGTCCAAACGGAGTTGCAAGCCCGCCTCCTCTGGGAGACGGTCCGCCTTATAGGTATTGCAGTTCGGGCATGCGATGGCCAGGTTGTCCCACCGGCTGGAACCGCCTCGAGAGCGGGGTACGATATGGTCCCAGGTGACCTCCTCGGGGCGCAGCGGCCGCTCACAGTACTGGCAACGTAGACGGGGATAGTGCTGGAGGAGACGCCGGTAGAAGTAGCTCCGCTGGGCATGGTGAGGCACGTACCGCCTTAAGCGGATCACAGACGGGACGGCATAGGAACGGGACGGCGTCCGGATCTCCCCGGCGCCGACTTCCTCGACAGTCGCCCGCTCCTTCCAAATCAGGACTAAGGCCCGCCGGACGCTGGTCACATGGATGGGTTCATAGGAGAGGTTCAAGACCAGCACGGGCCGTCGCCAGACCGGTTGACGATCGAGGATAGACACGTCTATCGCCGAAGGCTGGACTTCTGAGGCTGGGTCCCGGGGGCGTCGATAGGCCCCTGGCCCCAAGCACCCGACTTTATCGATGACATTCTATGAAATAATGGTGCCCCCTATTGCGTCGGTCAAGTCTGAGGAAGGGGCGATTCAGTAACCTCGGCCGTCGCTTCCCCTCCCCGGGGACTGGACGGTACGGTTGGCAAACTTGACGTTTCGTTTTAATTCACTATACTAAGGCGTCTAATTCTGGGAGGGGGTGGAAGTCTGCTGGATGGAGTCCCGGAGGAGACCGGACGATGAAGCTGAGTCGTGCCTTTTTCCGGTTTTGGGTCCAGGAGGACCGGCTCGACGTGGCGACCGATATCGACGGATGGCGTCGATGGATCCGCAAGTACACCATCTTAGAGGCCGCTCGGCGGGTCTTAAATCGTCATGGATTGGAGGGCTTGACGGTCGACGCCATCGCTCGGGAGGCCGGTATCACGAAGGCGACGGTCTATGCGTATTTTACGAGCCGGGACGAACTCCTCTTCGAGACGGTGCGCTATGTCATGAAGCGATTCCGCTACGGCTGGCTCCGAGCCGTCCGGCGGGGCCGGTCGACGCGGCAGAAGCTCTTGCGGGCCTTCCGCTATTACCTGCACCATGTGGAAGCCAATCGGTCGGTCTTTGAGGTCCTGTACCGGGGCTTACTTTTTACGACGGAGGCCTCCCGGTCGGCCTGCAAGGCCATGATCCATGAGGAACTCAATCATTACCATAGTCACTTGAAGGAACTCATCCAGCAGGGTATCACCGAGGGTTGGATCCGACCAGTCGTCCCCGACGAGGCGGCCTTCTTTGTCTTACATCTCCTGCATGGGGCCATCATGCGACGGATTTATGTCGGGGCCGACCTGTCCGTCCGGGACCACGCCCGCACGCTCTTGA
Source organism: Acidobacteriota bacterium (assembly GCA_025061865.1). Classification (GTDB taxonomy): domain Bacteria; phylum Acidobacteriota; class HRBIN11; order HRBIN11; family HRBIN11; genus HRBIN11. Next base: position 17,948 of record JANXAA010000001.1, read on the forward strand.
GCTTCTGCCTCCGAGGCTTGATGAATCCATCCGTTCGTCCAGCCCCTGGCCCTCGAGCGTCAGTCCGGGAGGAACGGCGATGACCGGATTTTGCATTCCGAAGGGTGGATTGCGAAGGGCAGATTGGAACTTTCAAAGGGGGGCATCTCTAAAGCCCTCCTTTGTTATCCCGGATTTCATCACCGTCCTCCTGGTCATTGGGGGCTTCAGCCTATCGGGAGCCGGCAGCCTTTGGGGGTGTAGCCGGGCCGAGCGGTCGGCCCGGGCGACGGATACGGCCCCGGCGGTGCCCGTCGTCGTCGCCCCTGTCGAGTCCAAGACCGTCGCTGTGGAGTACCCGTCTGTCGGGACCGTCGAGGCCTATGCGACGGTCGTTGTCCGTTCGATGGTCGCCGGTGAGCTCCAGGCAGTCCACTTCCGGGAGGGCGATTACGTGCGGCAGGGGGACCTTCTGTTTACCATCGACCCCGAGCCTTATCGGACGGCCTTGGCTCAGGCCGAAGCGAAGCTGAATCAGGACCGGGTCTTAGCTCAGAATGCCGAGCGGGAGGAGGCTCGCTATGCGGACCTGCTCCGCCAAGGGATCGTGACGCAGGAGCAGTACGACCGCATCCGGTCTAACGCCGAGGCCTTGCGGGCGGCTGTCCAGGCCGATGAGGCGGCTGTAGCCAATGCCCGCCTCCAGCTCGAGTACTGCTTCATCCGGTCGCCTATCACCGGTCGGGCGGGTGCCCTCTTAGTCCATGCGGGAAACCTCATTAAGGCCAATGAACGAGACCTGGTCGTGATCCATCAGGTCGAGCCGATCTATGTGACCTTTACTGTGCCCCAGCAGTACTTGCCGGACATCCAGGTGCAGAGCGGTCGGAATCCCATGCCCGTCGTCGTGACCTTGCCAGGGCATCCCGAAGAGCGCTTCGAAGGTCGCCTGGCCTTTATCGACAACGCCGTCGACCCGACGACGGGGACGATCCGGCTGAAGGCCCGGTTGGAGAATTCGACCCGGGGGCTCTGGCCGGGTCAGCTCGTCAACGTCGCCCTGACGCTGAGGGTCCTTCGGGATGCCGTCGTCGTCCCGGCCCAGGCCGTGCAGGCAGGCCAGGTCGGGACATACGTGTACGTCGTCCGGTCGGACCGGACGGCGGAGCTCCGGTCGATCGACGTCGCCCATCGTCTGGAGCAGGAGGTCGTCGTCGCTCGAGGGCTTCGACCTGGTGAGCAGGTCGTCATCGACGGTCAGGTCCGTTTGACGGACGGAGTGAAGGTGCAGGTGCAAAACCTTGACCCGGAGCCGGTAGGCAGATAGGCCCGTGGAGAGAAAGAGCGCAGATATCCTCGTCTGCGGCAACGCAGGCCTCCGGGTTTACGAGAATACAGGCGTCTCGCCTGGGGGAGCGGGGAGAGGCCCCCGCTTTAGCGAGCGGGGCTTGCATCTCAGGCGTTCCGCCTGGGGGACGTAACCTCCGGCCTAGGGAGGTAGGTCATGAACTTATCGGCGCCCTTCATTCGGCGCCCCGTCATGACGACGCTCGTGATGGCGAGCGCCCTCATCTTCGGGGCAATGGCTTTCCGGCTCCTACCGGTCAGCCACCTGCCGAACGTAGACTTTCCGACGATCTCGGTCTCGGCCAGCCTGCCGGGGGCGAGTCCCGAGACGATGGCCTCAGCCGTGGCGACGCCCCTGGAGCGTCAGTTCTCGACGATCGCCGGTCTCGAGTCGATGACCTCGACGAGCGGACAGGGCGTCACGCAAATCACGCTCCAATTTTCTCTAGACCGGGACATCGACGCCGCCGCCCAGGACGTTCAGGCGGCCATCGCCAAGACGATGCCCCGCCTGCCTCGGGACATGCCGGCGCCGCCGTCCTACCAGAAGGTGAACCCGGCCGACCAGCCGGTCCTGTATATCGCTTTGACGTCGCCGAGCTTGCCGATGTCGGTCCTCCACGAGTATGGCGAGACCCTGATGGCCCAGCGTATCTCGATGGTCAGCGGCGTTGCCCAAGTCCTCGTCTATGGGGCCCAGAAGTATGCCGTGCGCATCCAACTCGACCCGAACGCCTTGGCGGCTCGGGGGCTGGGCATCGACGAGGTCGCCCAGGCCGTCCGGCAAGCTAACGTGAATCTCCCGACGGGCGTCCTGTACGGTCCCTTTCAGGCCTTCACGGTTCAGGCTACAGGCCAACTGACGTCGGCATCGGCCTATCGGCCCATCGTCGTGGCTTACCGGAACGGGGCCCCCGTGCGGTTAAGCGAGCTCGGACGAGTCGTCGACAGCGTCGAAAACGATAAGACGGCCGCTTGGTTCTATACTTCGGACTCAGCCGAGCGGGCTATCATCTTAGCCGTTCAGCGTCAGCCAGGGGCCAACACCGTCGAGGTCGTCCGTCAGGTCCGGGCGCTCTTGCCCACGTTCCGTGAGCAACTGCCGGCGTCTGTGGCCCTCCGCATCTTGTACGACCGCTCGGTCTCGATTCAAGAGTCCGTCCGGGACGTCGAATTCACCCTAGTCCTAACCCTCTTTCTGGTCGTCTTGGTCATCTTTTTGTTTTTGCGGAATTTACGGGCGACGGCCATTCCCAGCTTGGCCATCCCGATGTCGATCGTCGGGACGTTCATGTTCATGTACCTTCTGGGGTACAGCCTGGACAACCTATCCCTGATGGCCCTGACGCTCTCCATCGGGTTCGTCGTCGACGACGCCATCGTCATGCTGGAGAACATCGTGCGCCACATGGAACAGGGCAAGAGCGCCTGGGTGGCCGCCTTGAAAGGTGCTGAGGAGATCGGCTTCACGATCGTGTCGATGACGCTGTCCTTGGCCGCCGTCTTCATCCCGGTCTTGTTCATGGGCGGTATCGTCGGGCGGCTGTTCCGGGAGTTTGCCGTCACGATCGGGGTCGCCATCTTATTGTCGGGAGTCGTGTCCCTGTCGTTGACGCCGATGCTATGTAGCCGGTTCCTGCGGCGGCCGGCTGCGCACGGTCGGTTGTATCAAGCATCCGAGCGGGCTTTTGAGGCCTTGCGGGCTTGGTATGGCCGGTCCCTCGAGGGGGTCCTTCGTCATCGACGGGCCGTAATGGCCTTCCTGGGGGCGACTCTGATCGCCACAGTCTATCTGTTCTGGGTCATCCCCAAAGGGTTCCTCCCAACAGAGGACGCCGGCCAAGTCGTGGTCTTCACGGAAGCCCCCGAGGGGACGGCCTTCGAGTCGATGGTCCAGCGCCAGAGGGTCGTCGCCGACATCGTCCGGTCCAATCCATATGTAGAAGCCTTCATGTCCAGCGTCGGGGCCCGGGGGAGTTTGACGGGCCCGAATCAGGGCACGCTGTTTATCAGCCTGAAGCCTCGGGACCAGCGGCCAGACATCGAGACAGTCGCCGCCGAACTCCGTCGCCAATTGGCCGACGTCCCGGGTCTGCGAGCCTACGTCCAAGTGCCGCCGTCCATTCGGGTCGGAGGTCGACTGACGAAGAGCCTGTATCAGTACACCCTGCAGGCGCCCAACCCTGAGGAACTTTACCAGTATGCTCCGATTCTGGCCGAACGGATCGAACGTCTGCCCGGCTTTCTGGACGTCACGACAGACATGCAGATGGCTAATCCGCAGGTGTACGTCGACATCGACCGGGACCGGGCGGCCCGCTTGGGCGTGACCCCCTTCCAGATCGAGGACGCCCTGTACACGGCCTACGGACCCCGGGAAGTCACGACGATTTATGCCCCAAACAACCAGTACGCAGTCTTGATGGAGCTTCTGCCCGAGTCCCAAAAGGTCCCGTCCCAGTTGAATCTGCTGCATATCCGCTCCGATCAGGGCCCCCTGGTCCCCCTGAGTGCCGTCGCCCATCTGCGGACGGACGTCGGCCCCCTGACGGTCAACCATACGGGCCAGCTCCCGTCGGTCACGATTTCCTTCAACTTGGCCCCGGGCTACGCATTGGGAGACGCCGTAAACGCCATCGAACGGGTCGCCCGCGAGGTCCTGCCCGCGACCGTCGTGACAAGCTTCCAGGGGATGGCCCAGGCGTTCCAGGCGTCCCTGGCGGGATTGGGCCTGCTACTCCTTACGACCGTCTTGGTCATTTACATCGTCCTGGGCATCTTATACGAGAACTTCATTCACCCCATCACGATCCTCACGGCCCTGCCCTTTGCCGGTGTCGGGGCCCTGGTGACCCTGCTCCTATTTGGGAAAGAGCTGTCCATCTATGCCTTTGTCGGGATCATCCTGCTGGTCGGCCTCGTTAAGAAGAACGGTATCATCATGGTCGACTTTGCCATTGAGGCCCGGCGGGCCGGGAAGTCCCCCGAGGAAGCCATCGTCGAGGCTTGTCGGATTCGCTTCCGGCCCATCATGATGACGACGATGGCGGCCCTGATGGGTGCCCTGCCCATCGCCCTCGGGATCGGTGCCGGTGCCGAGGCCCGCCAGCCCTTAGGCCTGGCCGTCGTCGGGGGCCTCCTGTTTTCGCAGACGTTGACCTTGTATGTCACGCCCGTCTTTTACGTCTACATGGAGGCCTTCCAGGCGTGGCTGGCCCGACGGATGCGGGCACCTCGACCGGCCCTGGAACCGACGCCGTCGCCCGTTTGGCCCCTGGCTAACGGTCAGCCAGAGGAGGGGGCTCAGGAGGTCGGGCGATAGGTGCAAGGGAGATTCGACGACAACTGGCCTTTGGAGGAGGACTTATGCGGCGTTGGTACTACGTCATCGGCGCCTTTCTGAGCTCGGTCGCCTTGGTCAGCGGCGTCAGATTTGTCGCCCAGTCGGCCCGGTCGCCGGCTCCGAAAGCGTCATCGTCGGCACCGGCCGGTCCGACGGCTCGGCCGACCGTCAACGTGACCGTCGTGTCTGCCCGGTTGCAGGCCTGGCCTCGCATCGTCGAGGCTGTCGGGACGGTCGCCGCCTGGGAACAAACGGAGGTCGCCGCCCAGGTCGACGGTCCTGTGACGGAAGTCCGCAAGGACGTCGGGGACGCCGTCCGGGCCGGCGAGGTCCTCGCTAAGATCGACGAACGGGAGTATGAACTCCGCTACCGGCAGGCGGAGGCGGATGCAGAGCAGGCCGTCCGGGACCTCGAACGGGCCGAGCAGATGGCCCGGCAGGGGCTCGTCCCACCCCAACAACTCGAGACGGCCCGGGTCCGGGCTCAAGTCGCCCGAGCGAACGCCGACATGGCCCGCAAGAAGTATGAGGACACGTCGGTCCGGGCGCCCTACGCCGGAGAGGTCATCCAGCGGCTCGTGTCGCCGGGCGAATACGTACGTACGGGGCAGCCCCTGTTTGTACTCGTGGACGCCCGTCGCCTCCGGCTGAAGCTCCCGGTGCCCGAGATGGACTATGCCCGGATTCAGCCAGGTCAGGTCGTCGAAGTTCGACTCGATGCCCTGCCCGACCGGACCGTCACGGGTCGGGTCTACCGGGTCACGCCGGCCGTCGACCCGTCCAGCCGTACGGTCCTCGTCGAGGTCCTGATCGAAAACCCCGACGGCCAAGTCCGGCCCGGGATGTTTGCCCGCGCCCGGCTGAAACTGGGGACAGAGGCCCCGATGGTGACACTGCCGGCGTCCGCCCTCCAAGCCGTCCCCGGGGGTGTCCAGAAGGTCTACGTCGTCGAGGGCGATACAGTCCGGGAGCGGCGCGTCGAGGTCGCCTTTTACGTCGAGGGCCAGGTCGTCCTGCGTTCGGGCGTCCGGCCCGGCGAGCGGGTCGTCGCCCCGATCCCGCCGACGATCTGGGACGGCATGGCCGTGCGGGAGGTAGACAATCAGAAGTAAAGATTGGCCCTATCCGTCGGTGCTTCGGTGAAGGTGTGACACGACAGTTCACATCTCGAGCGAAAGCCCGGCTGGACAGACATCGCTATAACGCTAGGGTGAGCTGAAGATTTTTACCCCGTCACTCCCAGTCGTGTCTCCTTACCTGTCCATCCGCACACTTGCCTACCCACTCAGGGGTAGTCATCGGAGGTTCCGCCATGACATCCTCGAACGCTTCGGACCGGGAACGCCGAGGCGTGGCGCTATTCGTATACCGCCCCGTCTTGGCGACGATGATCGTCGCCTTCCTGGTTACATTGGGATGGGTCTCGTTTCGAGGGTTGCCCATCGACCTCTTTCCTAACGTCGAGTTCCCCGTCGTGACGGTCATCACAGCCCTGCCGGGGGCCAGCCCTGAGGAAATAGAGTCGACCGTCACGAAGCCTCTTGAAGAAGCCATTAACACAGCCAGCGGCATCGAGGAGCTCCGATCCTATAGCCAAGAGGGTCTCTCGACCATCGTCGTGTCTTTTGTCTTAGAGAAGGACCCCCTCGAGGCCGTTCAAGACGTCCGAGATAAGGTCAATAGCGTGTTGTCTCAACTTCCGACAGGGACGAAGCCCCCCATCATTTCAAGGTTGGACTTCGGGGCCGTACCCATTCTTTACATCGTCGTATCGTCCCCTCGGGACCTCCGGGAGACGACCGAGATCGCCCGCAAGCTCCTGAAGGAACCCCTGGAAACGGTTTCGGGCGTCGGGTCTATCGTCCTCTTCGGGGGTCGGGAACGGGTCCTTCAGGTCGACCTCATCGTCGACCGGCTCCGGGCCTTCGACCTGCCCGTCGTGGCCGTCTGGAATGCCATCCAGGCCCAAAATCTCGAGTACCCCGGCGGGCGCCTTACGACCGAGGACCAGGAGACGGGCGTCCGCTTGCAGGCCCGGGTCCGCAGTGCCGAGGACCTGGCGAATCTGGCCATCGCTGAACGGAACGGCGCCATCCTCCGCCTGAAGGACGTCGCCGTCGTCCGGGACGGCTTCAAGGAGCCGCGTCAGCTCAGCCGACTTTGGATCCGGGGTCGGGGCGACATTCCCGAGGAAAGCGTCACGCTGGTCGTCTTCAAGCAGGCCCGGACCAATACCGTGCAGGTCATCGAGGCCGTCAAGGCGCGTCTGACGGAGATCCGCCAGACCCTGCCGCCGGATATCCAGACCCATATCTTGAGCGACCAGTCTCGCTTTATCCGGGAATCGATCCGGGAGCTTCAGATTCACCTGATCCTGGGGGCTGTCTTAGCCAGCCTGGTCGTCTTCGTGTTCCTGCGGAACTGGCAGGCCACGTTAATCAGTGCCCTAGCCATCCCGACGAGTCTGATCGCGACATTCATCTTCATGGGAGCTTTTGGATACTCATTAAATACGATGACCTTGCTGGGCCTGACGGTCGCCGTCGGGATCGTCATCGATGACGCCATCGTCGTCATCGAGAACATCTTCCGACACATGGAGGAATACGGCGTCTCGGCCTTCCAGGCGGCCATCCGGGGGTTCCGGGAAATTGCCCTGGCCGTGACGGCGACGACCTTTTCGTTGGTCATCATCTTCCTGCCCATCGCCTTCCTAAAGGGTCGGGCGGGCCTGTTCCTCCGACAGTTCGGATGGACCAGTGCCGTGGCCATCTTGTTTTCACTTTTGATCGCCTATGTCCTGACGCCGATGCTGGCCTCCCGACTCCTCCGACCCCAGAAGGTCCGCTCGAAGGGGACCGGGTTCTACCGATGGATCGAGGCGGGCTACGTGGGAATCCTCCGGTGGTCGCTCCGGCATCGGTGGGTCGTCGTCCTCATAGCGGCCCTGTGCGTCTTGAGCACGGGCTTCATCGCTCGTTGGATGGGGAAAGAGTTCATCGCCAGTGACGATACAGGGGAATTTGCTGTGTCCCTCGAGGCACCGCCCGGGTCCGCCTTAGAGACGACCGACCGCCTCTTGCTCCGAATCTTCGAACGGATTCGGAACATCCCCGAAATCCAGGCGATGGTCCTGCGCGTCGGTGACATCACGGCGGGAAGCGAAGCTGTCTATCAGGGCAACATTTACGTTCAACTGGTAGACTATCGGACACGCCGGCGGAGTCAATTCGATATCATGCGAGAGATCCGCGAAGTCCTAGGGCAGTTCCCCGAGCTTCGGGCCCAGGTCACCGAAGCGACCCTCATCGGCGGTGCCGCAACCGGGGGTTGGCAATTTCCTGTGAATGTCGTCCTGACAGGACCTGACCTCGATGTCTTAGAGAGCTTGGCCCGTCATGTCATGGATCGCATGCGAGCGACACCGGGTTTTGCGAGTGTAGACTCGTCGATCCCAGCCCGGCTTCCCGAATTCCAGGTCCGGGTCCTCTACGACCGGGCTCAGACCCTGGGCGTACGGGCTCAGGACGTGGCCCTGACCCTTCGACTTCTGCTAGGTGGAGACGAGGTCTCCAGCTTCCGAGAGGGCGTCGACCGCTACGGCATCTGGCTTCGGCTCCGGCCTGAGGACCGTCAGCGCTTAGACGACGTCTTGACGCTTCCCGTCCCGTCCCTCCGGGGTGCGAACGTGGAACTTCGCAACGTGGCTCAGGTCGAATACGGCGTCGCTCCGGCGGCGATCCAGCACTGGAACCGGTCGCGGGTCGTCAACGTCCTGGCGACGTTAGACGGCCTCGACCTGGGGCGGGCCCTGGACGTCGTCCGGCAGGCTTTCGCCGAGGTCCGTCCCTCGCCAGCCTACGAGCTCCACGTGTTGGGACGGGGCAAGATCATGGCCGAGACCTTCGCCAACTTTTTGACGGCCTTTGGCCTGGCCTTTGTCTTCATGTATATCATCCTGGCCGCTCAGTTCGAGCACTTCCTCCATCCCGTGACGATCCTCCTGTCGATTCCCCTGACCCTGCCGTTTGCCCTCCTGTCGCTGTGGCTGTGGGGTGAGAACTTAGGCCTATACGGCCTCATGGGGACGTTCCTCTTGGCCGGCGTCGTCAAGAAGAATGGCATCCTGCAGGTCGACTACACGAACCGCCTACGGTCGCAAGGCCTCAGTCGGTGGGATGCCCTGATTGAGGCGAACCGCACCCGGCTCCGACCGATCCTAATGACGACCTTCACGCTGGTGATGGGCATGGTGCCGATTGCCTTAGGGCAGGGACCCGGAGCGGCCAGTCGGGCATCGCTGGCCAAGGCCATCGTCGGGGGCCAGCTCCTGAGCCTATTGATTACTCTCCTGATCGTGCCCGTCGGCTACAGTCTGTTTGACGACCTGACGGGTTGGGTCCGGCGGCGGGTCCGGCGAGTCGTACCGACCGAGGCCGTGACTCCAGCGGCCTCCAGCGGTTCGGAGTAGCGTAGGGGGAGGATGTCGCCTATCCGACAGGCCAAGGCCTGGCCCTGCCCTACCTGCCCATTTGAATCCGAGTCGCCCCGGCGTATACGTTGAAACGACCCTCTCGCAGGAAGCCGATGAGGGTCATCCCGAATGCCCGGGCCACGTCCACAGCCAGACTGCTGGGCGCGCCGACGGCGGCTAAGACGGGGATGCCCGCCAGGAGAGCCTTCTGGACGAGCTCGAAGCTCGCTCGTCCACTGACCAGGACGACTGTATTCGATGCCGGCAAACGGTCTTCCAGGAGAAGGGCACCGACGAGCTTGTCCATGGCGTTGTGGCGGCCGACGTCCTCCCGGAGCAGGATCAGACGACCGTCCCGGTCAAATAGAGCCGACGCATGAAGGCCTCCCGTTCGGGCAAAGATCCGCTGGGCCGACCGAAGGATTTCCGGTAGGTCCCGGAAAAAGTCAGGGGCCAACTGAAAGTCACCGACGGGGGTCCGGGCACATACGGTCCGGACGAGTTCCAGGGCGGCCTTGCCGCAGACACCGCAACTGGAGTTTATATACACGTGCCGACTCAGGCGTTCCGGGTCGAAGGGGATGCCCGGTCCCAGGTATACATTGACGACGTTGTACTGCTGGGGCTCACTGGGGTCCGTGCAGTAGGCAATGCGGACGATGGCCCGCCGGTCGGGAATGACGCCTTCCGTATAGAGAAATCCGGCGGCCAGCTCGAAGTCGTGACCCGGCGTCCGGAGCGTCACGGCCACTCGGTGGCAGACCCACTGGCCTGCCGCAGGCGTCAGGACCCGGACCTCTAAGGGCTCCTCAGTGGCCAGCTCGTCGTCCCGGTACTGCAGACGACCGTCGCAGACCTCCCAGACGGGAACACGGGTCGTGCTACTGGGCCGCTCAGTCATGGGGGCCCTCCAGGGTCTCCCCTGTCCTATAGGGCTTTCCGTCCTTCACGGGACAGGTAGGACGGATTCCCTAACTTGCTGAAGCTAGCTGGTGCGCGGATCAGGAGGTCTTGGATAGCAACGAAGGCGTTCAAAGCTTTTTCCAACCGACCTGCCTAAACAACTCCAAGGCCTATCGCCCGTCATGATTCGAACATCGAATATCATCCCCCTCTTTGGACAGCCACGCCGTCGTGACCGGCTCCATTCCCTTGACGGAGCATCCCTCCTACCCTTGTCCCCTTAAATTTGGGGTGGGAGACCTTAGGTCGGTCGGTGTGGGATATCCGAGGTCAGGCCTTCCCTGATCCCCGACCCCTGACAGCCTCGAATCCTGAACCCGGGACTCCCAGTCATTATAGGCCCAGGTGAGCTCTCTTGGAAACGGGTGCCTAAAACCTACGAACGGAGGGCCCCCATCGTCAGGACAGCCGCCAAGGCGACCAAGATGGCATTCAGCTCGTAGGTCGTCGCCAGGCCCCGGGACCGTAAGGTATGTCCCAAGAAGGATTCCCCAAAATTAGCGACGGCTACAGCGAGGACCACCCAAGGCACCCAGGCGACCGGGAAACCCCAGAGCACGGCGCCCAGGCCGACGAGGCTGGCCCCGGCGGCCAGTCCGGCGGCCGTCCCGACGACGGAAATGGCGCCCGGCGTGCCGACCGGGACCGAACGGCCGGCCCACCACAAGAAGGCTGGGCCCCCGAAGCCCTTCCCGACCTCACTGGCGACCGTGTCCATCAGGCCCGCCCCATAGGCTGCCACGAGGCCGGCGGCGATCCAAGCCCGATCGTCTGCCGGGGCTAAGGCCCACCAGACTGCCAGCAGGGCCGGCAGGCCCGCCTTCACGACGGCGCTGCGCCAGTCCCGAGGCGACTCGGCCAAGCCGCGGGCGGCTTTCACGTCGCGCGCCCATCGGGTCGCCAGGCTCCCGCCGACAAAGAGGACCAGTAGGAGCAGGTAAGCCCGCCACCCGCCCGCCAGGAACGTCACGACCCCGATGACCCAGCCGGACCAGAACCCCGAGCCGCTGACCCAGCCGAGGCTCCAGGCCGTGCCGCCGATAATCCAGTTGAGGCCCAGGCCCAAAAGGATTTGGGCGACCGAGGGCGTCCAGGCCCAGTCGTTCCAGGGGACGTGATAGGCCATGTAGAGCAGGGCCCCGGCACTCAGGGGAATCGTCAGGTTGTCGTTAAGCCGCAGGTCCAAGGCCTCCAGGCCCGCCGTCAGCAGGCTCACGATCAAGGGGATCCATAGGAAGAAGGCTGCCCCGTCCTGCAAGGGCAGGCCTGTCGGGACCCGGCCGCCGGTCGTCCACAAAAGCAAGGCCCAGCTTCCTACGAAGGCGCCGCTGACATACGCCAGGCTCCCCTCGACGGTCTTTTTCGAATGCCACGGCCATCGCACCCGCCCGACCCAGGGTCCTATCAGGCCGGCCAGGCCGTCTCCGAAGGCCATCATCGCCCAAGCGGCGGCGACGACGTAGGGGTAGGACCCAAAGACCAGGATCAGCAACAGGACCGACAGCGGGTAGGCGATGATCCCGACGGAGGCCTGGCCCGGGGTCTGCTCGTCGGACCGATAGAGGTAGCGGCCCCACAGCCTCGGCAGGATCCATACGTTATGGGCCAAGGCGGCCAGGGCACACAAGGCCGCCTGCCAGGGCGTCAGGTATCGGAGCAAGAGGGCAAAGAAGCCCATCGTCATGTGGACCAGCTTGCGCACGACGTCTCGACGACGCTCTGACATCGGGGGCCCTCCATGTTCCGGGCCGGGTGACGGGAGTCGGGGCCGGGGGCCGGACTCGGCCTTTTCCCCGGCCCCTGAAGACCCAACATCCGAATTCACTCCCACCGAATCCCCAACAGGTCTAAGTCCGATGGCCGCTGACGCCACCTCTCCCGGACCCGGACCTGGAGGTCTAAGTATACACGCCGACCTAAGAGGGCCTCGATCTCTTGGCGGGCGCGGGTCCCGATGCGCTTGAGCATCTGCCCGCCTTGACCGATAAGGATTCCCTTCTGGGAGTCTTTCTCGACCCAGACGTCGGCATAGACGACCAGGACGTGTCCCTTGTCTTCGACCTGCTGGACGTGGACGGCCGTGCAGTAGGGGACCTCCTGTCGAGTATAATGGAAGATTTTCTCCCGAATGAGTTCGCCGATGAGAAAGCTCTCGTCGGCGTCGGTCCACTGGCCCGGTGGAAACAGGGGCGGACCTTTCGGGAGGTACTTCAGGATCGTCTGGACGAGGTCCTCGACGTTGGTCCCCCGTAAGGCCGAGACGGGCACGATCTCCCGGAAGTCCATCCACTGACGGTACCGGTCGATGACCGGCAGGATCTCCTGCTTAGGGACTCGATCAATCTTGTTAATGATGAGGAAGACAGGCGTCTCGGCCTGGACCTCCCGCAGGAGGTTCAGGATAGGTTCGTGCGGCCGGTACGCCTCCCGCTCGATGTCGATGACCCACCCGATGAGGTCCACGTTGCGAAGGCAGGCATAGGCGATTTGGACCATCCGCTTGTTGAGCTCGAAGTGGGGCTCGTGGATCCCAGGTGTGTCCCAAAAGACGATTTGACCTTCCGGGCGGGTCAGGACGCCCGTGATGCGAGTCCGAGTCGTCTGCGGCTTGGGCGACACGATAGCGACCTTCCGGCCCAGGATACGATTCAGGAGGGTCGACTTGCCGACATTCGTCTGACCGACGAGGGAGACGATCCCAGCCCGAAAGCCGGGCGGCGGGGTCCACGTTTCCGGCACCGGAGGTCGAGATACCTCCTTCTTCATCGGCATTCCCTTCGAATGGGGCCATTCGGGAGTTCGGGAACTCGGCAGATAGGCCAGATGGGTCTGAGGCGATTCCACGGCATGGACGCAAGGTTTTATTCAGGAACCCCTGGGACGAGGTCCCCTCTGGACCCTTCACTCGAGGCCCCCGGTTTTTGCTGTGCCCTTCCCTTTCCTCAAAGGGTCGGGGAATCCCTAT
>JANXAA010000200.1 GCA_025061865.1 Acidobacteriota bacterium
GGCCCTCCTGGAGGCCGTCCGAGCCCAGTATCCCCAGACGACGGTCATCCTAATGACAGCATACGCCGACATCGAGGCCGCCGTGCGGGCCGTCGAGGCCGGGGCCTTCGACTACCTACCCAAGCCCTTCACCCGGGACCAGCTTCGGACGACCGTCCAACGGGCCCTCGAGTACCGTCAGCTCTTGGACGAGAATCGGGAGTTCCGCCGGCGCCTCGAGCAGGTCTACGAACTGCCCTATGCCTTTGCAGACCTCGTCGGCCAGAGTCCGGCCTTTCGGTCTGTCATCCAACAGGCCCTGAAGGTCGCCCCGAGCGCCGTGTCGGTCCTCATCGCGGGCGAGAGCGGCACAGGGAAGGAACGCCTCGCCCGGGCCATCCACCGGGCGAGCCCCCGGGCAGAGGGGCCCTTCGTGGTCGTCGACTGCGCCAGCATCCCGGAGACCCTCTTGGAAAGTGAGCTATTCGGCTATGAGCCGGGCGCTTTCACGGGAGCGACCCATCGGAAGAAGGGCCTCATCGAGACAGCCCACGGGGGGACGCTGTTCTTCGACGAGATCGGGGAGCTCCCGCCCTACCTCCAGGCCAAGCTCCTGCGGGTCTTGCAAGAACGGCGACTCCGACGTCTCGGGGGAAACGAAGAAATCCCCGTCGACTTCCGTCTGATCGCCGCCACCCACCGGGACCTCGCCCAGATGGTCCGGGAGGGCCGATTCCGAGAAGACCTCTGGTTCCGGATTCACGTCGTGACCCTCCCCATTCCGCCCCTGCGAGAGCGGCGGGAGGATATCCTCCTGTTGGCGCACTACTTCCTCAACGAGTTGAATCAGCGCGGTGGACGCCGGGTCGAGGGCTTCACGTCGGCGGCCCTCCTGATCCTCCAGGAGTATGCCTGGCCCGGCAACGTCCGGGAGCTCCGGAACGTCGTCGAATACGCCCACGCTATGGGAGAGGGACCCTGGATCACGCCCCTGGACCTGCCGCCCGAACTCGTCCGGGCGACCCGGACGACTTGGCCCAAGGAAGAATCGATGCCCTGGCCAGAGTCGGTCCTCCTAAAGCCCTTCTATGAGGCCCGGCGAGAGGTCCTGGCCCGCTTTGAACGGACTTACTTCCGCCAACTCCTCCAGCGGTCCCAGGGCCGCATCGGGACGGCCGCCCAGATGGCCGACCTGCACCGGGCTGTTCTGTACCGCTTCCTCCGAAAGCACCGACTCGTCCACCGCCGACGAAAATCCGAGGAGGCCCGGGATGGTTAAGGCATTGTTCGGCGTCAGGTCACGGCGCGCAGACCCCCGGCCTGGGGGACCTTCTGATGTACAATTCGCAATTCCCAATTCGCATTGCCTTCTCTGGACGGTCCTCCTGGCCGGCCTCTTCGGTGGGATCCCCCCTACCTACAGCGGGACCCTCCAAGGGGTGGTCCGCTGTCCCGAACTGGCCGTCGTGTATGCCATCCCCGAAAAGACGACTCCCTTGGCCCCACCCCGCGAGCCAGCCGTCGTCGAACAGCGGGATCTCCAGTTCCATCCGATGGTCCTGCCCGTCCTGCAGGGGACCCGTGTGCTGTTCCCTAATTACGACCCTCTCTACCACAACGTCTTTTCTATCTCATCGGCCCGGCCCTTCAACCTGGGGATGTACGGACCCAACGAGGCCCGGGGCATCGTCTTCGACCGGCCCGGTGTCGTCGAGGTCCGCTGTATGGTCCACCGGGAGATGGTTGCCTACATCGTCGTCCTGACGACGCCCTACTTTCAGATGTCCGACCCGACGGGCGCCTTCGCCTTTCGGGACCTCCCAGGGGGCCGCTACCGGGTCCAGGCCTGGAGCCCCCGATGCGGGGCCCTGGAATCTCCATGGGTCTATGTGCCGAAAGACCAGACCGTCCGAGTCGAGCTCCGACCGACGCCCCCGCCCCAGGCGAGCCGATAGGCCGGGGGTGTTTTATACCGGCCTCCTCCGAAAGACGAACCCGGAGGACCTGATATCTCTCGGAGCAGGCTTGGGGATGAGAGTCTTTACCCTGCCCTCTCTCCCAGGGGAGAGGGTTTAGGTTTTGAGAGAGGATGACAATAGCATACCGGCGGCCTTGTTTTGCTGGATAGACGTCGCCATCCCTGAGAGTGCACGCAAAGCTTGTGCTCCCTGTTCCCTATCTCCCGACCCCCCTATCGGCCCAACCTACCGACCTATCCAAATCGCTTTTTTAATAGACGCTCCACGTACTTCCGTTCCAGGGCGCCCCGAGGTCGGACCGGCTCTTTGCTCCGGTAGATGCGGATGTCATAGCCCTCGTTGAGAAGGCGGTCGATGAGGCACACGTCTAGGAGCTCCAGGGACGCCGTATAGCCCATCTCCTCGTCGACCAGGGGGACTTCTTCCCAGGCCGCCGTCAGAGCCTGCTGGACCTCCTCGGCGATGGCCGCCAGGCGGACCTCCGGTAGGGTCCCGCCCAGGTGCCGCTGCAAGACGTCTAAGACGATGGCCCGAATTTCCATAATCTCCCTCAAGCCGGGTGTTGGGGCCTGGATTTCGGTTCGTCTTCGATGCCCAAGACCCCAACCTGCTTATCCCCAAGGGACCCGGAGGCCGGCCTGTCAGAAAACGGTATCCCGGCTGATGAGAGGGACGCCTCAGGGGACGGCCGTCGCCCCCGTCAAACGGTCCGCATTTCCGGGACAACCCGTCGGTCCAAGTCCATTATGTTCTGGACGACCTCTGTCAGACCTCCCGTCGAAGCCACCGCAGGCCCTCTTCGGGGACTTCTGAGGGTCCCCCGCCAGAGACCGCCTCAAGCGAGGGACGGGGCCTGAAGGCGGCGGAATCGCTCATAACCGATGCGGACGGCCTTGGGGCGACCCCGGGAAGTGAAGTCAGGATGATGACAGCGTCTCCGTAGGCGGCTTGACCCGCCAGCTTCAACAGTCGCCGCTTGGCTTCGGCGATAGGAACCCGTCGCTCCCTCGGAGGCCTCCGTATGTCCTTTATACCTATTTTAGCCTAAAAGCTTTTTATGGTCTACCGATGGCACGCCTTCCTGTGCCTGGACGAGCCCCGCGACCGAATCCTTGGGTCGGGCCCCTCTCGGGATGACGGCCGACCGAACGACATCCGGTTGAGTCAGGACTGCCTTCGGTAGTAGACCTCCGTAGAGGGGATGAAGTATGTAAACCCGGATGCGCTCAGCCGAACGCCGACGCCTCTCCGAGACCGTCCACAGGAACTGTCGCCAGAGGCGGAGGACGTGGAAGGCCTCGACCCACGGGGCCGGAAGGACCGTTTGGGCCTGCACCGTGGCGTGCGCGTGAAGGCTGACCACCCCCCAGACTTCCCCGAAGTGGAACGGCACCCGATGGATGCATCTTTGCAACCCCTTTTCCGAGTTTTGTATCGAAAATAAGACAAAGTCGAGAGACCCAAAGGGGCCGGGAGGCCGGGGATGGCTTCCCCGGCGTCGGGGGCGATTCCCATTCTTGAGACTCATCTGCGAATCCTTTTTCCTAAGTTTAGGACGACACGGAGATGAGAGATGAGGGGTACGAGAGCAGGATGCGGGATGAGAAGAGCAGGATGCGGGATGAGAGATGAGGTACCAGGTTTCGAGTGTCAGGTCCCAGCGAGGGAGGTCTCGACGACAGACCATAAAGCTCGGCTCCCCTTATCTGGGGACGCGAAGGCTCGGATTCGTGTGAGCAAGTCCGTAGTCTGGGGTCTGTGGTCCTTTGTACCGCGACCCGGTGCTTAGAACCTGACGCCTGGATCGCATCTCTGTCCCCGATCCCCTCGATAAAAAGGCACGCAACTTGTATGACCTCTTCTGTAATCTGCGTCGGAGGACGGGCCGGGGGTGGACTCGGCCGGCCGAGTTCCTACGAGTCCGGCCCCTGGTATTCGAGGTCTCGGACATCGTGACGCCCGACTGGCTCCCGGAGGGCGCCAGCTTCATGGGCCTGGAACCGGAATAGGGCAGTCCGGCAATTCGAAGGAACTCATCGAGACCCTGACCGTCCGGGCCGTCCATAACGGCCGAGAAATCGCCTTCCTCCTCGAGGGGGACGATCCCACCCAGGACCAGGCTTTCCTACGGCCGCAAGATTTCCGGGACGCCGTCGCCGTCCAGTTCCCCGTCCGAAACGGCGGCCCCCTTGAGACGGCCCCGTCCTTTACGATGGGCGACGCCCTGGATGTCGTCAACATCTGGCACTGGAAGGCCGACTGGGAGGCCGACCTCCGGAAGTTCGCCGACGTCTCGGACGTCTACCCTTACATGGCCTGGGACGACTACCCCTTCCAGACGGCCGTCCCCGTCGCCAGCCGGGGCGACCGACCCGCCCAAGCCCCCCTGACGGCCTTCGACCCGACGTTCCTGCCGGGTTGGAAAGCCGGCAACACGTTCTCGAATCTCCGACGGACGACGCACGTCGAGGACCTGAATGCCGCCGGCCTGGGCACGTTGACGCCCCAGCCGCCGGACGACCAGGACGTCTGGGGTCGCGGCCTCTGGCAGGACGGCCGTTGGCACGTCGTCATGGTCCGCCGACTCCAGACCCGAAGCGACCAGGACGTCCAACTCCGCCCCGGCGAGACCATCCCCGTCGCCTTTGCCGTCTGGGATGGCGCTCACGGTGACCGGAACGGCCAGAAGTCTGTCTCGACGTGGTACCTGCTCCGGCTGGGACGGTAGATTCGGCCGTCTGATGATTGAGCAGTTGAACCGGGAGGCCGAAGGGTAGAAGGCAGAAGGCCCCACGCGGGAGGAAGTTGAT
>JANXAA010000201.1:0-2980 GCA_025061865.1 Acidobacteriota bacterium
CCTGGACAAGGAGGACAGGGATCAGGTCAACGCGCAGCTGAAAGACAAGGAGACGGAGCTGGAGGCATTGCTGCTCCGAAGCTACACCCGGCTTTACCGTCCCGGTCGGGAAGGCGTGGAGGAGGTTCTGCTTCGGCAATCTCCCGAAGCCCTTAAAGCGAAGACCCTCAGCCAGTTCGTCGAGGCGGCGCTGCGGCAAGAGGGGATCGTGCTGGACCGCTTGGCCCCGGAGTTTCTCGTGGAGACGCTGCGGGGCGATCTGGAGCAACGCGGCGAACTCCCGGTGCAGCAGGTCGAGACCCTGCTGACGGGGGTTCCGGGGCAGCCGATGGTGCAGGACCCGCAGGAAACCTTGAGGCAGACCCTCCGCGAGGGAGCCCAGAAGGGCGTGTTCGGCATCCGCATCGGCGACCGGGTTTACCTCCGCGAAGACGTCCCGCTGGAGGAACTCAAGGGGCCCCACGTGGCGATCGTTCCCCCGACGGCCTCTCCCCCTCCTCCTCCGCCGCCGCCGGCGCGGCCTCTGACCTTGCGGGTTCAAACGGCCACGGGGGTGCTTTACCCCCTGCTGCAAGCGGCAGACAAATTGCGCAAGGTGCAAGGGACGGTCGTTCTGGAGGTCCACGACCCGACCGGAGAACTGGCCAAACTGCGCAGCGAATTGGATCAGCTCCTCAAGGAGTACGGCTGCACCTTCGAGTGGCGGGAGGAGACGACCTGACGCGGGTATACGCACGGCACGGCTATCGCCCCGACTACCTCATCCGGTTGCGCGGCAAGAAGGGTAAAGAGGTCAGTGCCCCTCGGGCCTCATTCCCCGGCCGACGTCCCCGACACCCGGGAGCTGAAGCCCGCCGTGCTGAGACCCGGACCGACCGCACTCCGCCGGCCGGGGCCCGATCCCGGCGGAAAAGCTGCTACGGCGGAGCGGGACCTCCTTCTGTGCCTATGCCAACACCTTGCTGGTCCCGGCCGCCGACGACGGGGGAGCCGGCCACCCTGCGCCCACACATCCAGCGCTTCCTGGTACTCCGGGCCATCGCGGGCGACCGTGGGCTGATGCGTCAGCTCTCCGAGGAGAACGGCAAGAGGGTCCAGGCGCGATTCAAGGAGCTCGAAGGAGACCACCCCTTCCGCCTACTTGCGATTTACCGCCACCTGGGGCAACGGGGACCGCAGGGCAGATTGAATGGACCTGGGCATCCCGCGGCGGGAGCGTGGGAATCGCTGAGGGGCCGGGTGAAGGAGGCGTCGCAGAGCCGGGACCTGCTGGTGAGCGAGACCGCCCCCCTGACTGCTCCCGGAGGCGCTGCGGGCGGACGAGACGGAAAGGCCCGTCCGGAATGTAGTGGAGGCCTTCCTGCGCTCCCCCAGTTGCCGATGCTGGCGGATTGCTCCAGGGCCTGGAGAGGCCGGCCCAATCAGGGGGTGGCCAGGATCGGCTTCGTCACGTCACCCCGGTATGACCCCTACGGGCACTTTAGACTCAGGACGGTCTCGATAGCGATCGGCTCGAAAGCGACCGTGCGGCGCTCGGTCCAGTCGTCCCCGAAGACGAGCTCGATCTCCGTCCAGGGGTGGTCACAGCACTTGGCGGACTCGCCTTCATCCTGTAAGGCCAAAACCTGTCGGACGAACTCTTCCACGACAGAGGCCGCTACCCGTCGGACGACCTCCCGGCAGGGGCATCGGTCCTCAAACCCAGCCTGGGGGACGCACGTGTAGCGGACCCAGTAGTCTCCGTCGGTCGCCTTCTCGAGGGTCGCGTCTTTGCGGTACTGAACGCCCATGATGGACTCGCCTTCCACGTGGACCCGCCCCGATCGAAGGGTCGAGGCCACCTCCGAGCAGGCCAAGCCCAAGCCTCCCAGCATACTCCCGACCCCAAGACCCAGACCGACCAGAACCTCCCAACCCGGCTTCATGGCCGCCTCTCCGGTCGTCCTAAGCAAATGGGCCAGTGGAAGACCAGGCCTTCGGCCTGACGAGGGGATAAGTCCTCTCATCCCATCATTCCGAGCGTCCGTCGTCGACCCGGCCAAAGGGTGCCTTCGGAATTCGGAGACAGACAACCGGTTCCCCCTACCCGAAGACCCAGACCCCTTTAGATGCCGGTCTACAGGTCACGACTGGGTGAGCAGAAGGGTGGACTTCGTGAGAGTGTCAATCCGACAGCTTTTCCGAACTCTCGGGAAAGACGATTGACCAGGCCGATCCGGTGGGTCTACCCCGAGACCTATTGGCCCATCTGCCTGGGACAGTTGCTTGAAACATCGTGCTTCCCGCTTAATAGGAAGGGCTCCCTGGGGGGTGATGCTTAGGGAAAAAGGACCCGTGGGGCTCCACTGGTAGGCGCGGGCGGACTCGAACCGCCAACCTCTGCCTCGTCGGGGCAGCGCTCTAACCGCCTGAGCTACGCGCCTGGCACTATAGCATAGGGTCGGCAGGCCCGGCTGTCAATGCATGTGAGTCAGGGTCTTAGGGATCGGGTGCTGGGTCCCGGGGTATAGCGAAGGACGGATGGGAAATGGAAGGGGACGAGTCTGGCGATAGAGGCCTGAGGTCTTCTGTATCTCCTATTCATAAGCTATTCATGGCCGCCCAAGGTCTGCCGCTCTAGCGGGCGGGTTTGCATCTGGCATGCTCCATCTTGTATTCTACCCTTCTTTCCAGAGGAGGTGGTCATGGCCGAGGACGTGCGCGCGTACGCCGAGTCCCAGAGGTCGACTTTCGAGCGGTGCCTGCGGGAACTCGTCGAGATCCCGACCGTCAGTGCTGACCCGTCTCGGAAAGAGGACATGCATCGGTGCGCTGAGGTAGCCGCTAAGTGGATTCGGTCGCTGGGGGGCCAAGCCAGTATCTGGCCGACGTCGGGAAATCCCATCGTATTTGGTCGATTCGAGCGGGGACCGGAGTATCCAGGCCTGGCATTCTACAATCACTTAGACGTCCAGCCGGCTGACGAGCCTGAATGGAAATC
>JANXAA010000201.1:2990-4762 GCA_025061865.1 Acidobacteriota bacterium
ACCCCTTCCGGCTTCGGGTCGAGGACGGCCGCTATATCGGTCGGGGGACGACGGACGATAAGGGTCCGGCCGTTGCGTGCCTACTGGCCGCCAAGTACGCATACGAGCGGGGGCTCCCCCTGAACTTTTACTTCATCTGGGAGCTAGAAGAAGAGATCGGGAGTCCACACTTCGAGGAAGGCTTGCAGGCGCACCGGTCGGAAGTCCGAGTCCGGTCCGTGTTTGTCTCGGACAGCATCTGGATCTCCCGGGACCAGCCCTCGGTCGACTACGGCCTCCGGGGCCTCCAGGGGGCGACCCTGTATCTCCGGACGGCCGAGGTCGATGCTCACTCGGGTGTCACCGGCGGGGCGGCCCCAAACCCCATCGCCGAGCTGTGCCGCATCCTGATGGCCTGTTTCGACCCCGTGACCGGTGAGGTCAAGATTCCCCACTTCTACGACGACGTCGTCTCGCCGACGGACGAAGAGCTGGACAACTTCGTACAGTCGGGCTTTGATGTCGAGCGCTTCCGGAAGACTTACGGCTTCCGGTGGCTTCGGACGGAAAATCCTCGGGAGCTCCTGAAGCGCATCTGGGCCTGGCCGACCTTTGAGGTCCACGGAATCAGCGGTGGCTATCAAGGACCCGGCATCAAGACGATCGTCCCTCACTGGGCCGAGGCGAAAGTCAGCATGCGGTTGGTGCCGAATCAGGTTCCCGAGAAGGTATTTCAGATTTTAGCCGACTACGTGCGTCAGTTGAATCCCCTCGTAGAAGTCCGGCCTCACGGGTCGCTGGCGCCGTATATCGGGGAATTTAAGGGACCTCATGCGGACGCCCTCCGGCGGGCCGTGCGGCGGGCGTTCGGCATCGAGCCCGCCTTTATCCGAGAAGGCGGCTCCATCGGGGCTGTCCTGACGATGAAGAAGCTCTTAGACGTACCCATCCTGATGATGGGCCTGAGCCTGCCTGAGCACGGTTATCATGCCCCCAACGAGTACTTCGACTGGGGTCAGGCCCGACGGGGCATCGAGGTCTTCAATTACTACTTTGAGGAACTGGTCCAGTTGTACCGGTAAGGTGGGCGACGAGCTACGTCCTCAACGGATGGGCCGATACGTGTGGGCATAGGGCAAAGCGCAAAGAGCATAAACAAGGGACGGCCAAGAGCCGGCTGGAGGCCGAGTTCTGTGCGCTTTGTTTTGGGCCCATATTGTCTATGGCGGGAGGGGTGGATGGAAGTACTGGCGCTGAACGGCTCGCTCCATGCGACGCTGGCGGCGATGGGCCAGGCCCCCAACCTCTATCGCTGGATATGGGACGAGTTCCGACCCTACGTCGGCCATGTCGTCCTGGAGATCGGAGCCGGCATCGGTCACTTCACCGAATGGCTGGCGCAGTTACCGGGTCGGGTCGTCTATGCGACGGACGTGGACCCAGTCCTGTTGGGCATTTTAGCCGAACGGCTGGGTCGTCGGCCCCAAGTCCGCATCGTGGCCCACGACGCCACCCAGGTCTTCGTGCCGCCCGACGGGCACTGGCCGGATACAGCCCTATGCGTCAACGTCTTGGAGCACATCGAGGACGACATGGGGGCTTTGCGGGCCATTCATGCTTCGCTGGTACCTGGGGGACGTCTCTTGTTGTTCGTGCCGGCGCATCCGTGGCTGTACGGGACCGTCGACCGAGCCATCGGCCACTTTCGACGGTACACCAAGAGTGACCTCCTGGCCAAGCTAAAGACCGCCGGATTCCACGTAGATCGCTTATGGCCCTTTAACCTACTGGGG
>JANXAA010000202.1 GCA_025061865.1 Acidobacteriota bacterium
CTTCCGGATGTCCTCGGCGACCTTGGCCGGGTTGAAGATGACGGCCGTGTAAAAGTATTGGAAGAACACGATACCGGCGGCGTACAGGAGTGTGTACAGGGGTTCCCCAAAACTCAGGGCGTTGATGACGCTCTGGAGGAACCGGCTCTGCGGAGCAAAGAGGGCCAGGGTCTGGGGAAAGGTCACGATGGAGATGGCAAAGATGATAGGGATCACGCCGCCGGGGTTGAGCTTCAAGGGCAAGTGGGTCGCTACGCTACTGTAGACCCGCCGGCCGACGACTCGCTTAGGGTACTGGATCGGAATCCGACGCTGGGCCTGTTCGAACCAGATGATGAAGGCCACGACGACGACCATCAGGAGGAGCAGGGGGATTAGGGTTAGGACCGAGATTTGGCCGGCCCGCAGGCCCTCGACGGTCCGGAGGATAGATCGCGGGAAGTCGACAGCGATGCCGGCGAAGATGATCAGGGAGATGCCGTTCCCGATGCCCTTCTCGGTGATCTGTTCCCCGAGCCACATGACGAAGATCGTCCCGGCTGTCAGGGTGATAAGGGTCAACGACCGGAAGCCCCAACCCGGGTGCTGGACGACACCCGGGATGTTCTCGACGGACAGGGCGATCCCGTAGGACTGAATCAGGCTCAGGAGGACTGTCAGATATCGCGTGTACTCGGTGATCTTGCGGCGGCCCAGCTCGCCTTCCTTCACGAGTTGTTCCAGCCGGGGGACGACGACCGTCAGGAGCTGAAGGACGATCGACGCTGTGATGTAGGGCATAATCCCGAGGGCAAAGATGGTCATCCGTTCGAAGGCCCCACCGGTGAACAGGTCGATGATGCCAAAGATCGTGCCCCGTTGAGTCTGGAAGAACTCCTCCAGGGCCTTGGGGTCGATACCCGGGATGGGGACGACGGCGCCGAGCCGGTAGATGGCCAGGAATCCCAGCGTGAACAGGACCCGCCGCCGCAAGTCCGGGACCCGAAAGACGTTGGCCAGACGTTCCAGTTGTTCGATCATGCCGACCACACCTCTACACGACCGCCGGCCTGTTGGATCTTCTCGACGGCCGACCGGCTGAATCGATGGGCCTGGACGGTCAGGGGTTTCGTCAGCGTGCCGCGGCCCAGGACCTTGACAACGTCACGGGCGGCCCGGATGAGCCCCTTTTCCAGGAGGCTCGTCGGGTTGACAGTCGCCCCGGCCTCGAAGTGCCGGTCCAGCTGATCCAGGTTGACGATCGCGAAGGTCCGTTTCAGGGGATTCCGGAATCCTCGCTTGGGCAAGCGCCGATGGAGGGGCATCTGGCCGCCCTCGAAGCCCACGTACATCGAGTAACCCGACCGCTGACCTTGACCCTTATGGCCTCGGGTAGACGTCTTCCCCATCCCCGAGCCGGGTCCCCGCCCGACTCGCTTGGGGGCCGTCTTAGCACCGGGGGCCGGTCGCAAGTGATGAATCCCGATCATGACGATACCTCCGACCCATGGGACGACGGTGCCGGCGGCGGTGGGACAGGCTCGACGCGGACGAGGTGCTGGACCTTTCGGATCATGCCCCACAGGGTCGGCGTCACCGGGAGGACCCGTTCATAGCCAGGTCGCCCGAGACCCAGGCTCTTGAGGATGCGACGGTGTTTTTCCGGCCGTCCGACACCACTCCGGACCTGAACGACCCGAACCCACTGGGCCTCAGCCATAATCGCCCTCCTATCAACAGCCCGCCTGTCGGGTTAGGACCCTGGAGCGGTCCGCCCACGATAGACCTGAGAGACCTCCTTACCCCGGAGGCGGGCAATCTGTTCCGGCGAGCGAAGCTGTTGTAAGGCATGGAAGGTTGCCCGGACGACGGCAAAGGGGTTATTCGACCGCATACTCTTGGTCAAGACGTCCCGAATGCCAGCCAGTTCCATGACAGCCCGGACGGGTCCCCCGGCGATGACGCCCGTTCCTCGAGAGGCGGGCCGCAGGAGGACGAGGCCGGCGTCATGCCGGCCGATGACCTCATGGGGGATCGTCGTGTCCACGAGGGGGACCTCGATGAGGTTCTTCCGGGCCCGTTTAATAGCCTTCTGAATGGCCATCGGGACCTCCCGGGCCTTCCCCTTGCCGTATCCGACGTGACCATTTTCGTCCCCGATGACGACTAAGGCCATAAAGCGGAGGCGCTTGCCTCCGGCCACGACCTTGGTGACCCGGTTGACGAAGATGACTCGGTCCTTCAGATCTCCGACGGGACGGGTAAACTTCTGCATGCCGAACCTCGTATTCGGGGCTGGGTATTGGGGGGGTCTGGAGGTCAGGCTTTCGGCCCTCTTCAGACCCCGACGCCTGAAAGCCTGACCCCCCGCCCTCAGCACCCCATTCAACCTGGATCAATCTGGGTTAAACCTGGATACCCTTGGCCCGTAAGCCTTCACAGACGGCTCGGACCTGACCGTGAAACTTGAAACCGGCCCGGTCGAAGACGGCCCGCTGAATACCCTGAGTCGCCAGTCGTTGGGCCAGGAGTTCGCCGACCTGCCGGGCCAGCTCGACGGTCGCATTGCGGCGGCCTTCCACCCGAAAGGTCTTCTCCAGGGTCGAAGCGGCCGCTAATGTGTGGCCCCGCTCGTCGTCGATGGCCTGGGCATAGACGTGGCGGAGGCTCCGAAAGACGGCGATACGGGGCCGTGCAGCCGTACCTTGGATGTTTTTCCGAATCCGCCGGTGGCGGCGCCATCGACGCTCCTGCCGGGTACGATACCGAGGCATGACAACACTCCAGGGATCAGGGTTCGACCTTAAGGGCCGGGGTCTCAGGGGTCAAGGATCGAGGTTCCGACTGAAAAGCCGGCTCCCTGCCCCCAAACACCCCATGCCCTCCAAATTACTTCTTGGCCGCCGACTTACCTGGCTTCAGACGCCATGGTTCGTCTACGTATTTAATCCCCTTCGCCTTATAGGTCATCGGGGGCCGGATGCTCCGGAGGGTGGCCGCGTATTGGCCCAGGATGTACTTGTCCGGTCCCCGCAGGGTAAACCGGTTTTTGATCTTGGGGTCGAACTCGATGTCAATCCCCGGTGGAATGGGGACCTCGACGGGATGGGCATAGCCCACGTAAAAGACCAGGGCATTCCCCTTCTTTTCCACGCGATAGCCCGTACCTACGACTTCTACCCCGATGCTGAAGCCTTCTGTCACCCCCCGGACGGCGTTGGCAGCCAAGGCCCGATACAGGCCGTGCAAGGCCCTCTGGGTCTTCGAGTCGTCCTTCCGGAGGACGACCAGGTGACCGTCTTCGATGCGAAACTGGATCCCATGGCCGTAAGGAACTTCAACCCGCCCCTTAGGACCCTGCACGAGGAGCCGGGTCGGTTCGACCTGGACCTGCACGTTCGGTGGGATCGGGATTGGTTGACGACCGATCCGCGACATACTTGGCTTCTCCTCATCGGGCGTTCGACAATTCGGGAGTTTAGCGATCCGGTGGTCAAGAGATTGAGAGTCCGCTGGATTAAAGTCCCGAACGCCCGAGTTCCCGAATTCCCGATTAAAAGACCGTCATGAGCCACTCGCCGCCCAAGCCCCGGCGGTAGGCCTCGCGGCCCGTCATGACACCCTGGGACGTCGATAGGATGGCAATGCCCAGTCCCCGTCGGACGAGGGGGATCTGATTTCGACTCACGTAGATCCGCCGTCCCGGCGTGCTGGCCGAGCGAATCTCGTGAATGGCGTATTCGCCTTCTGGCGAACGACGCAGGTAGACCTTCAGGATCCCCTGCTTGCCATCTTCGATGAACTTGAAGTCCTCGATGTAGCCCTCGTCTCGGAGCACACGGGCGATGGCCAGCTTGAGCCGGGAGGCCGGGATCTCGACGACTTCCTTACGGGCCATCACGGCGTTCCGAATCCGGGTGCACATGTCACTGATCGGGTCATGCATGCCCATGGCGGGTACCTCCGAGGCCCTACGCTCCTACCAACTGGCTTTGCGGACGCCTGGGACGAGGCCCATCAGGGCATGTTCCCGGAAGCAGAGACGGCACATCCCAAACTTCCGGAGAAAAGCCCGGGAGCGTCCACACAGCCAACAGCGGTTTCGCTGACGCACTCGGAACTTGGGTTTCTTACGCGCTTTGGCGATCAGGCATTTCCGGGTCATGCTTTACGACTCCCGAAAGGGAAAGCCCAGGGCTCGCAGAAGCTCGTAAGCTTCTGCGTCGCTCCGGGCCGTCGTCACGACCGTGACGTTCATCCCTCGTACCTTTGAAACCTTGGCGTAATCGATCTCCGGAAAGACGAGTTGTTCCCGGATGCCTAACGTGTAGTTGCCCCGCCCATCGAACCCGTGAGGGGAGATCCCCCGGAAGTCCCGAACCCGGGGCAAGGCCACGTGAAGGAGGCGGTCCAGGAACTCCCACATTCGCCACTTCCGCAAGGTGACCGAACAACCGACGACCATACCCCGGCGGACTTTGAAGCCGGCGATGGAACGGCGGGCTCGTCGGAGGACGGGGCGTTGGCCCGTGATGGCACTCAGGGTGTAGACGGCCTCTTGCTGGAGTTTGTCGTCTCGCGCCGCATCGCCGATGCCCATGTTGATAGACACACACTCGATCCGGGGTACCTGCATGACGTTCGTGTATCGAAATTTCTGCATCAGATAAGGCACGACTTCCTGTTGATAGCGCTTCAGGAGGCGCGGAAAATACGGCTCCTCCGGAGCGACCTCGGGCTGAACCTCTGGTTCAGCGACCGGAGGCTCGGGGGCTACCGGGCG
>JANXAA010000203.1 GCA_025061865.1 Acidobacteriota bacterium
CCGTTCCGGAGGACGACGTCGTGGAACGCCCGGACGTCGAAAGCCGGCCCCAGGGCCTCCTCGGCCCGCCGGCGGAGTTCCCGGATTTTGAGCTCGCCCATCTTGTAGGCTAGGGCCTGGCCAGGCCAGACGATATAGCGGTCGACCTCGGCCTCGATGTTGTGGCGGGTCAGGGCTGTGTGCTCGGCCATAAAGTCGATGGCCTGCTGGCGAGACCAGCCGAGGGCGTGGATGCCCGTATCGACGACGAGCCGGCAGGCTCGCCACATCTCGAAGCTCAGACGTCCGAAGTCGCTGTAGGGGTCCTGGTAGAAGCCGACCTCGAGGCCGAGCCGCTCGGCGTACAGGGCCCATCCTTCGACGAAGGCCGTAAAGCCCATGAAGCGCCGGAAGGGCGGCAGGCCCTGCAGTTCCTGCTGGAGGGCAATTTGCAGGTGGTGACCCGGAACGGCCTCGTGGAGGGAAAGGGCCTCGATTTCATAGAGGGGTCGACTCTTGAGGTTGTAGGTGTTGACGTAGTAGAAGCCACCCCGAGAGCCATCCCCCGCCGGCGGCATGTAGTAGGCCGTCGTCGTCCGGGGCGCCAGGTAGTCGGGGACGGGCCGAATGCCATAGGGCGTCCGGGGGAGTGTCCGGAAGAGCCGAGGGAGTTCCCCATCCATCCGCTTCAGGACGTAGCTGACCTCCTTGAGGAGCTGTTCGGGTGTGTCGGCATAAAAGCGGGGGTCGGTCCGGAGGAATTCCAGGAACTCCTTGAAGCTGCCTCGGAAATCGACCTTCCGGAGAATGGCCTCCATTTCGCCCCGGATGCGGCGGACTTCCTCGAGGCCGATCCGGTGAATTTCCTCGGGCGACAGGTCGAGGGTCGTCTCCTGTCGGATCCGATGCCGGTAAAAGGCGGCCCCATTCGGCAGGTCCGAGACGGCGATGGTCGCCCGAGATCTGGGCCGGTATTCGTTCTGAATGAATTCTAAGAAATCCCGATAGGCCGGGACGACCGAATCCCGGATGGCCGACCGGGCGGCCTCAGCCAGACGCCCGCGCTCGTTTTCGGGGACCGTCGGCGGGAAGGACC
This sequence comes from Acidobacteriota bacterium, assembly GCA_025061865.1. Lineage (GTDB taxonomy): Bacteria > Acidobacteriota > HRBIN11 > HRBIN11 > HRBIN11 > HRBIN11. The sequence goes on from JANXAA010000203.1 coordinate 1,076, forward strand.
GGAAGGGCTCGAACAAGAGGCTCTGTTGGGGGTCGTCGACGATGTGAGGCCGGAGGGTCGGCTCGATGAATTCGACGATGTGCCGAGGTAAGACATAGCCGGCCTGGAAGCCGGCCCGCAGGAGCTCGATGTGCTGATGTGTATACGTCCGGAAGGCCCGCAAGCGGGCGATGTAATTCTCATAATCCCGGACCGTCCGAAGCGGGACGTGGTGGGGAAGCTCGGGGAATTCGACGTGGAAGCCCGAAATGTGGCTGATGGGAAGCAAGTAGGCTCGGTATTCGTATTCTTGGATGAGATCCCGCTTGAGGCGTTCAAAAATATCGTAGTTCAAGCGGTCGGCTGGGCTGAGGGCAGACCTGGGGATGGTCTGAAGCCGCTGGAGGAATGCCCGATGCTGGGCGAGTCGGCGCTCGAAGTCGGCGACCGTCACCGACGGGAGTCGGTCGTTGTACCGGTCGTCGCCGACTCGGGTAGCAAAGAGAGGGTCTTCCCGGAGGGTGAACTCCCAGTCTTCTTGGAAGAGCCGGTGAAGGGCCCGGGCTGCCGGATTCGCCGAGGGCCGGACGGCCGCTCCCAGCATGAAAACCAAGCCCAATCCCATGAATAGCATGAGTCCCCGCGTCATGACCGCCTCCGAATAGGCTATACAGGCAGATGGGTCAGTCGACCGATGGGCCGATAGGGAGAATCGAGGTTCAGGCCGCCAGCCGTCGGGCGAGCGTCCCCTGTCTGGACGCTGTTGGCCAGGGCCATCATGGCACAGGTCCCGTCCTCCGCTGATGGCAGCTTAGGACAGGACCGAGGCCCTATGCGTGGGACGTCATCGTGTAAGGCGATCCGCCGGGGTGTCCCTACGAATGTCATCTCCGGCTGTCTGCAGGACTTCCTATCGGCCCATCGGCTGGACTGCCCACTCGCCTGCCTAAGGTAAACGGACCATCACCCATCCTCGTTCGGGACCTCGGAGGACACCAGCATAACGTCTGGCGTTCCAGCCCTCTGGCGGGGCATGCCCTCCGTCTCCTAAATCGAGGAGACCTGGCCGGCGTCCTCGCTGGCCTCGACTTTTGGGGCCTAGGGACGCCCGAAATGATACGGTCCCCAGGTTCGGCTTGCGATAGGCCTGGACTGGCGCAAGTATCGATTCAAGACGTGGGCCGTGAAAATCTTGATATTATTTTGAGCCTCGGGGAAGAGGCTCGACAAGGGCATGGACGTGGTCCGGCAGGACACAGACGAGACGGACCCGCATCTTCGGGCCGTGCCGAAAGCAGAATGCGCTGATGACGAGGGTACGAGCTCTCTCATCCAAGACGAAATTTAAGGTCGTGTCCCACGGAGAAGGGGACGAAGTCTACAGACTCGCCGAGTTGCCCATGGGGAAGACGTCGGCAGTCCTGGATGAGGCGTCCCTTCGGGACGGACGAAGACGGGCGATGTTTGGATTGGCGCTGCGGGGAGAATCCTATCGTCATTGCAGGTGAGGACGCCTACGCTCCTATTCAGGTCGCCGGTCCAGGATGCGGTATTGGATGGCCTCGGCCACGTGGCGGGCCTCGATCGTATCGGTTCCTTCGAGGTCGGCGATCGTCCGAGCGACCTTGAGGACGCGGTGGAACGCTCGAGCGCTCAGGCTCCAATGCCGCATGGCCGACCGGACGAGGCGACGGGCGTCCGGACTCATCGGACAGAACCGGTCGAGGTGGGCCGGCGTCATCTGGGCGTTACAGAACACGTTCGAACTCGTCTCCTCCGATACCTCCGCTTCAACCCGAAAACGCCGCCATTGGACGGTTCGGGCCTGGACGACCCGTTCCCGGATGCGGGCCGACGGCTCCCCGTCCGGGGCTCGGTCAATCTCTTCTGGGACCAGCATGGGGACTTCGACCTGGATGTCGATGCGGTCCAGAAGGGGTCCTGAAATCCTTTGGAGGTATCGATGCATCTGGGTCGGCGTGCACCGGCAGGCCCGGAGAGGATTCCCGTAATGGCCGCAGGGACAGGGATTCATAGCCGCCACGAGCATGAAGCGGGCCGGGTACGTGACCGACGTCGCCGCCCGGGCGATCGTCACGACGCCCGTCTCCATCGGTTGCCGCAGGACCTCTAGGGCCGACCGGGGGAATTCGGGGAGCTCGTCTAAAAACAGGACGCCGTGGTGGGCTAGGCTGGCCTCGCCGGGCCGGGGGTAAGTCCCCCCGCCGATGAGGCCAGCGACGGAAATGGAGTGATGGGGACTCCGCAATGGCCGGGTCGTGACGAGGCCCTGGCCGTCAAGGCAGCCAGCGACGCTGTGCACGCGGGTCACCTCGATAGCCTCCTCCCGGGTCATCGGCGGCAAGATAGAGGCGACCCGCTGGGCCAGCATCGTTTTACCGGACCCCGGAGGGCCTACCATGAGGACATTATGACCTCCAGCCGCAGCGACCTCGAGGGCTCGCTTGACGTAGGCGTGGCCTCGTACGTCGGCCATGTCCCAACGGGCCGGGGACCGTCCTTCAGGGGAGCCGGGACCGTACCGAAAGGGCGAGATTGTGTCGTCACCACGCAGGAAATAAAAGGCCTGGAGCAAATGTCGGACGGGAAAGACCTCGATCCGCCCGACGACGGCCGCTTCCGGCGCATTCGCCTCCGGGACGATCAGACGCCGGAAACCTCGACTACCCATGTCCAGAGCGACGGGCAGGACGCCCCGTACGGGTCGGACCTCGCCGTTCAACGAGAGTTCGCCGAGGACGACCGTGTCCTGCAGGCTCTCAACGGGAATCAGGCCGGCTGCGGCCAGGATGCCCAGGGCGATGGGCAGGTCGAAAGCGGCGCCCTCTTTCTTTAGATCGGCCGGGGCGAGGTTGACGATAATGACCTCCTGAGGCAAGAAGAACCGGCTCTGGACGATGGCGCTGATGACTCGTTCCTTGCTTTCCCGAACAGCCGTGTCGGGCAGACCGACGATCGTCATCCGGGGAAGGCCCCCCCGCAGGGAGACCTCGACAGCGACAGGACGGGCCGTGATCCCGACGACGGCGGCACTATGCACGACTGGCATAGACAGCTTCTCCGGAGGAGGGAGTCGGTTAAGGAGGCTCGAGGATTAGCTGTAGTGCAAAGCCTGTGCCATTCCAGGGGTGTGAACACGTGCAAGGTCCGGGGGCTTCGCATCGGCTCCCAGCCTCGAAAAGTAGCCCGCCTGGTCCGTGGGCCCGCCCCCGCCGCCACCGCCGGGACCGATGGTCACCGCCTTGAGATAGACGCCCCCCACCCGCCCGCATCGGGCATCCCGCGTACGGCCAGCTGCCGTCGGAAACGTCGTCGTGCGCACCCGCCGTCTCGGCGACGGAACGTCCGATTTTTTATGCGAACTCCGTGCCGCTGGAGCGTCCAGCCCCCGGGACACCTTGCCTATCTCAAGTCTTTCTTTCCCATCTCAAGTCTTCGAAGTTGCTTCCTCGAAATCTACCTTCTGGGCATGTCTATTCGCCTAAACGTTTTGTCGAACTGTTTAGACACCTAAGAACCCCCGTCAGGCTAGACGGGGATTTGCAACCGGCGGGTGGATAGCGTAGTTTGATCTGATAACACGCCCGAAGGGCTCTTGTATGCTGAGCCGGTCGTTTATTTTCTTGCCG
>JANXAA010000204.1 GCA_025061865.1 Acidobacteriota bacterium
ACCCAACGAGGGCGGGCCGGCGGGGGACGCTCTCCAGACACAGCTTGAACCACCACCACAGGGCAAACACCACAGGCCGCCACGTGTCCAGACGGCCGGCCCATTGGGCGACCTCGACCATCGTGTTGTCGAGCTCGTCACTCAACCGTTGGACCCAGCGGTCGATGTCCCGCTGGTGGAGGATTCGCCGGGGATACATCCGATGGATTTGCTCATAAATGGCGGTCTGACCGTCCCGCAGGAGGGCATCGAGGTCCGGGAATGGAGGGGAAGTTTCGGGCCTCTCCCCGGTGGGGGACGGGGGAACGGACGTCGGTCGGAGAGCCACATACAGGCGTTCGCCGATGGCCTGAATCCTTTCAGGGTCCAGCTCTTCCTGCAGGATGTCATCCATGTAAAGCGTTTCCATCCAGTGGTAGAACAAGACGGCGGCGATGAGGCCGGGGTCCATCCCATCCTGCATGTACTGGACGACCCGCTGTTGCCACCACGCGAGACGGTCTCGGTCCATCGGGGAACCTCACGGCCGGGGAGGTCGGCGTATCCAGCGACGGGCCGTCGCCGCCGGCGGGAGCGGCGTTAGACGGACCCAGGCCGGATTCAACCGGAAACCGACCAGCTCGAGAGGACGGAGCCACCCCCGGCGGTCCGGCCGGATCGGATGGTACCGCCCATCGGTTCCTAAGTGGTAAGCTTCGACCTGGCCCCGGTCGGGGTCGGCCAACCAGTAATCGGCGACACCGGCCGTTTCGTATTCGATGAACTTCTCGCCTCGGTCCCGCCCAATACTGTCGGGCGAGACGACCTCGACGACCAGGTCGGCCGGTCCGTCGACCCATTCGGCCCAGGTGTCCTCGTCGAGCCCATCAAGGAATTCCTCGAAGGTCATCCGGCCTACCGTCTTTTCGGCGGGCACGCTCATCGGCAGCTCCATGAAAAGGGGTCACGGGTTTCAGGTCCCAAAAAGGGTTCACAGACTACGGAACCCCTCGACCCCTCCAGCCATCCGCGCCTCAGAATCCGGTGATTTCCGATGCCGGCGTGGGTCTCTGAAGTCCTTCCCCAGGACCCTACAATGTTACGATGAATCGAACCGCCTTTCCACGGTCGACTCATGCGGGTCATTGCCCATCGGGGTTTCTCGGGACGGTATGCGGAAAATACGGAGCCGGCCTTTCGGGCCGCCCTGGCCGTTGGAGCCGACGCCGTCGAGTGTGACATCCAGTGCACGGTCGACGGCGTGTGGGTCCTCTTCCACGACAGGTCTCTCCGACGCAAGGTCGGCCTTTCGGGTCGGGTCCCCGACCGCCGGTGGGCTGACCTGCAGGGTCGGCTCGTCCGGGTCCGACGGCGGACCCCGGCGCCCCTAATGACCCTGATGGACCTAGCGGAGCGACTGCCGCCGACCGAAATCTTCGTCGAAGTGAAGGTCCTCCCAGGCCGACCTTACGACGAGTCCCAAATCCGAGGATTGACCTATATCCTCAGGGGACACCCCGAACATGCGTGGCGGGTGATTACAGCCGACCAGCCCACGCTGGAGCGGCTGCATCGACTGGCGCCCGAGATCCCTCGGGGACTCGTACTGTTTCCGTGGGCCTCCACGGAGGAAATCGCTCAGGCGGGGGATTGGGAGTATCTTTTCGTTCATCGTCGTCTCCACCGATGTCTTCCGGCATGGGTCCGAGCCGGCCGGCGTATCGTCTACTACACGATCAACCGGCCGTCGGATCTGAAGCCCTACCAGACGAATCGTCTGTATGGCATCGAGACCGATTGGCCGGACCGGTTCCGACAGGCGCGGCGGGGGACGACGGGACGCAAGAGGTCGGAAGGGGGACCCGCTGGAGTCGGTATGGATAGGTCAAATTGAACACGGTGCAGTACAGGCCCCCAGGGAAGACCTGCTTTACCCGTCCTACGCTCAGGAGACTTAACGAACCCTGAACGAATCAGGGTCTAGGGCCCGTGACCTGAGGCCTCTGGCTCTGGAACTCGACCCTCGACACTCGGAACCTCGTCCTGCACACTGCATCTTGGATCTTGCATCTTGTATCCTGCATCTTGTATCCTGCATCCTTCGAAGAAGGGGGCCTATGCAACTTTCGGTCGACCGGATGGGGATGGTCGTCTCGACGGTGTGTGCCGTCCACTGCGCCGTCGGGCCCTTCATCTTTTTGCTCCTGCCGTGGGTCGAAACCTATGAAAGCGCCTGGACGGAGGGCCTGGAACGGGTCCTTATCGGCTCGGCCGTCGGCATCGCCGCCGTGGCCTTCGGAGTCGGTTACCGGACTCACCGGGACGCCCGCGTGGGTCTTTGGTTCCTAACCGGCTTTTTGTTGATCGGCTTGGGTCACGGGTATCTGGGTACTTATGGTCAGGGCATCGAATCCGCAACGGTCATAGCTGGAGCCGCTTGCCTCATTTTAGGCCACGTTCAGAACCAACGCCTCTGTCGTTGTGCTGGATGCCCGTCTTGTAAGGTCCGACAGGACGTCCCGGTCGGTCGGGGGGAGGAGGAAAGAGATCAATTCGGTGTTAGCGACTGTCTCCGGCAGGGTCAGCGGGGAAAGTCCGGAAGGTAGGCTTCTGGCCGGCCTTCCGGGTGCCGCCGGTGACGGCGGCTTCAGATTTCAAGATACGGGGAGTCATTTCGGTGTCTGCCCTTAGGCGTCCGTCGTCATGGAGGCGTCAACCCCATGTCGATTCCTACCGCCATTCATAGGTCTTTTCTTTAGGTCCCACCTACTTTCAGGCCATAGCCCATTTGTAAAAATCCACCCTCCAGGGGCCAGACTTGCCATCGGAAACGGGGGTCGGCTTGAAGCCATGTACCGACGGGCCGGTCCGGAAAGCAGCCTAAGATGGCGAACCAGAGAGGCCGGACGGCCCGCTGGACCCATCCCGCTAAGCCGGGCCCCCGGACGTGATCGAGCCACCACCAGGTCCCGCCGGGTCGAAGGACGCGGTAGACTTCTTCGACGACCCGTTCGAAATGCCACACGGCGCACAGGGTGAAGCTGGAAAGGACGAGGTCAAAGCTAGCATCCCGAAAGGGCAGGGTATGGACGTCCCCGAGGACGGCCCCGGCGCCAGGCACCTGCCGCTTCCAGACGGCGGGCCAGAGGCTGGAGACGTCGAGCCCTACGACCGTCCAGGCTGTCGGGTAGAAGGCTTGATTCCGGCCAGCACCGACGGCTAACTCCAGGCCCCGAAGCGGTCGGTCGGGGGGGTGAACTCGCAAGATGCGTTCAAACCACTGTCGACGCCATAGGCGTCCATAGCGGTGGTCCCAAGCGGACTCGAGACGGCTAAGCCATCGCCAGTGGCTGTCATAAATCCGCCGCTGACGGCGGTATCCCCGGCGGACCCGTCGGACGGCCTGCCGGACGTCTGAGGGCGAGACGGGGGCTTCCAAGACATAGATACCCTCGACCTCGACGACGGGGATGCGGGTCGCATACTGCCGTAAGAGCCGTGGGTCCGTCCGAATGTCGACGGACTCGAGGACGATCCCCCACGCCGCGGCATGACCCACCAGCTCGACCTTGAGGGCCTCGCAGAGGCGGCAATTTGCATCTTCGTACAAACGCACAAGGACCGGCCGATCGTTTCGGTTCATGATCTTGGGGATCCCGGGTCCCAGGTGCTAGGCGGCAAGAGAGAGGTGGACAAATTATAAGCGACCCTGCTCTAGTGGGCGGGGTCCTCCTGGGACCGGGGACCCGGCGCCCGGGACCCTGCATCGTACATCCAAAGGGCCGCCCACTGGTGGGCGATCCAGAGGGTCGCCATGTAAGTCCCCATGAGGAGCGTCCACAGGATGACGTCCAGCCATTCTCGCCGTAGAAAGACATTCCAGGTACTCAAGCTCGCCAAGAGGCCGTAGACGATCCCGTGAGACCGCCAGAGGGGTCGCAGGAGGTAGGCCCCGCCCCGAACGATATCCGGCAGGGCCTTCAGGTCGAGCCGATACCAGGCCCGCGTGTGACGGTATACGAACCAGGTCACCGACCACAGGACACCGGCGGCCACCAGAGCAGGCGCCACTGTGTGCCGCCAGGCCATCGACCAGTGCAAACCGAGGCCCAGCGCTACGAGCCACGGGACGGCATAGATGCCCGGTCCTATATCGGCCATCCGCTGAAAGGGCGGCCGGAGTCCTACATACAGGCGCACGGCCCAAAGACCCGCTAAGACGGCCCATAGGGCCCCTACGAGGCCCCCGGTCGGCGTGAAGACCGCTGTCCCGACGGCACCGGCCACCAGGCCCACAGTGAGGGTGACATCCCGCCACCGGGCCCGTCGGCCCGCCGGGTCGGCGCCCAGCGAAAGGAATAGGCCCACGGTGCCAAACACAGCCGTCCCGACGGGGAGGGCCTCGGAGCGACCGTCTGCCCAGGCCCACCAAGTCCCACCCGCACAGCTCAGGAACAAGGCCGCCAGGCTTTGGCGGATTGAGGGCCACCAGGAACAGAGTACAATCCGTGAAAAAAAGCTCATACCCCCGGCGTTGGGCGTCTAAAGGGGTCGGAGGTCAGGGATTAGAGATTAGGCCTTTCCCTGATCCCTGAAAACCCGGTCCCCGACTCCCGATACCGACCCTACCGAGCCGAGAGGCCGCCGTCGATGACGAGGACAGCCCCGGAGACCCATCGGGCGGCGTCTGAACAGAGGTACAAGGCCGCCAAAGC
>JANXAA010000205.1:0-2619 GCA_025061865.1 Acidobacteriota bacterium
GACCGCTGTATGATGCAGGAGTGGTTCCGGCTTCGTGGGACTCCGCTGCCCTGAGGAGCAAGGCTTTGGGTGTCAAGTCCCGGGTCTCAGGCTGTGGTCCTCTTTACGCGTTTACGCGGGGACCCATAGGCTGGGGCCTGCTTTCGACATCATGGAGGGGGATCATGGAAGTCTTTCAAATGATGCGAACCGAGCGTTTCGAGCAGATCGTCTTCTGTCATCACCCTGACATCGGCCTTCGGGCGATCATCGCCATCCACGACACGACTTTGGGACCCGCCTTGGGCGGGACCCGGATGTGGCCGTACGCCTCTGAAGAGGAGGCCCTCACGGATGCCCTCCGCCTGGCCCGGGGGATGACTTACAAGGCCGCCGCGGCTGGCCTGAACGCTGGGGGCGGTAAGGCGGTCATCATCGGGGATCCCAAGAAGGACAAGTCCGAGGCCCTCTTCCGGGCCTTCGGCCGCTTTGTCGAGAGCCTGAAGGGACGATTCATCACGGGCGAGGACGTCGGGGTCGACGTGAATGACGTAGAATACATGGCTATGGAGACTCGGTACGTCGTGGGTCTGTCCCGGGAGCACGGCGGAGGCGGCGACCCTTCACCGGTGACGGCCTACGGAGTCATGCAAGGCATCCGGGCTTGCCTCCTGGAACGCTTCGGGAACCAGGACATTCAAAGTCGGCGGATCGTGATCCAGGGCCTCGGCAAGGTCGGCTTCCACCTAGCTCGACTCTTGAGCCGGTATGGAGCGGTGGTCACCGGCACCGATATCGACCCCGACCGGGTGGCCTTCGCTCGACGGCATATCCCGAAGCTCCAAGTCGTCGAGCCGGAAGCGGTATATGACGTCGAGGCGGATGTCTTTGCGCCCTGCGCTTTAGGCGGCGTCCTGAACGATGCGACGATTCCCCGCTTACGGGCACCCATCGTAGCCGGTGCCGCCAACAATCAGTTAGCTGAAGACCGCCACGGCGACCTCCTCCATCGGCGGGGCATCCTGTATGCCCCGGATTACGTCATCAATGCCGGCGGCCTTATCAACGTCTACGTCGAGATCGAAGGCTACGACCGGCGGCGGGCGATCACCTTGACGCGAGGCATCTTCTACAATCTGCGGCGCGTCTTTGAGATCAGCCGTCGAGAGGACATCCCGACTTATATCGCCGCTGACCGGATGGCCGAGGAGCGGATCGCCGCCATCCGGCGGGTCCGAAACTTTCACGTCGAACAGCCGTACCTGGCGCGGTACCCCCGCTATGCACGCCAATAAAAAAGCAGGAGGGGAATCCGGCTGGAAGGCGATCGGTTAGCCACGCGGAGGGCCGGAGTCCCCTGGAATATCGGCTGTGATTCGGCGGCCGTACCTTTGGGGGTGGCGACAGCGCGTCAGTCGTCGCCGATTCCGATCGACATGCTATCGGCGGTCCCCCGGGTCGCCCGGTCGGCCTAATCCTCTATGACCTTACGGCCGTATCTTTTCCGACAACCCATGTCTCTCGAACGACTGATTGAAGACCTGGACGAATCCCAGCGGCAAGCCGTCACGACCCCATCCCCGCAGGTCCTGGTCCTGGCCAGCGCCGGGGCCGGCAAGACCCGTGTCCTGACGCACCGGTTGGCCTGGCTGGTCAGCCACTACCCCCGAGCGACCTTTCTGGCTGTGACGTTCACAAACAAGGCGGCCGACGAAATGCGTCAGCGGGTCGAGACCCTCCTGGGAGACGTCCGCCACGCGTGGAAGGCTGAGCACACTTGGATCTCGACCTTCCATCGCTTTTGCACCCGCATCTTGCGGAAATACGGCTACCGGATTGGGATCCCGTCTGACTTCATCATCGCCGACGAGTACCAGCAGCGGCGCGTCTTCGAAGATTGCCTCCGGGTGCAGGGCCTCGACCCGAAGACCCACGCCGGGGCCTTCCGGTCCTTTCAGCGGCTTCGGTCCGAGTTCGCCGAGCCGCCGCCGCACTTGGACAAGCCGTGGCCGACCCTCTGGCAGGACTACCTCCGGCGCCTCCGGGCGCTCCGGGCCTTGGACTTCGACGACCTCCAGTACGAGACGATCCGCCTCCTGGAAACCGACCCGCCCCTTCGGGCTTATCTGGCCGAGTACTTCCACACGGTCCTGATCGACGAGTTCCAGGATACGAATCCGCCTCAGTATCGACTGTTGCGGCTCCTGCGGGGAGCGGATGCCCCGTTCTTCGTCGTCGGCGACCAGGACCAATCCATTTACGGCTTTCGGGGCGCTCGACCGGACCACTTTCATGACCTCCTCCGGGATTATCCGACGACGGAGGTCATCCCCCTACGGTACAACTACCGGTCTCGAGCGGTCATCGTCCGGGCTGCCATGGAGGTCATCGCTCGGGACGAGAACCGCCTTCCCCATGAAGTCCAAGCCCTCCAGCAAGGCGGTCGTATCTTGATTTACGGGGCGGTCGACGAACGAGACGAGGCCCGGTGGGTTCGTCAGCAGGTCGAACGCATCCGGGCGACCTCACCGGGCGCTCAGGTCGCCGTCTTGGTCCGCGCCCGAAGCCAACTACCGGCTCTCGAACAGGCCTTCCAGGGCGCCCAATTCCCCTACGTGGTCATTGGCCTCCGGAGCTGGT
>JANXAA010000205.1:2629-4691 GCA_025061865.1 Acidobacteriota bacterium
CGCCGATCCGGGCTGTCCTCGACTACGCGGCCTTCTGCGCTCACCCCGAGGTCGACTTTTACTTAGAGGCCGTCTGCAACATACCGTCACGTGGGATCGGCCCTCGGACCCTCCAGAAGCTACGAGAGCGAGCTGGTGACCAGCCCTTATGGATATACCTGACCGAAGCCGTTCAGGCGAATGCAGACCGACTCCCGACGGCTTGGCAGCAGTTTTATCAGGAGATGTCCCGCTGGATCGCCCTTCGCCAGGAGGTCCAGCCGGCTGAATGGGTCCGCCGCTTGACCCAATTCCTGCAAGAACGGGGCTTCGGGGACGCCCGTCAGCGGGCGTCTTACGCCGAACGGTGGAAGGAACTTCTCCAGCTTCTGGGGGACGTGCCGACGTGGCCCGAGTTTATCGAGCAGTTGAGCCTCCGAGCCCCAGACGACCGGCTCCTCGAGCGGTCCGAACAGCAGGCCGTCCTCATCCTGACGGTCCACGCCGCCAAGGGCCTCGAGTTCGACTACGTGTTCATCCCGGGCGTCGAAGACGGCCTGTTTCCTCATTTCCTGGCCGAGACACCCGAGGAGGTCCGGGAAGAGCGGCGGATATTTTTTGTCGCCGTCACGCGTGCCCGGCAGGAGGTCTTCATCTCGTGGTCGGCCGAACGATATAACCATCGGCGAAGGTCACCGTCGCCGTTTCTGGGAGACATGCCCCTCTCGGAGCTTCGAGTCGAGGGCCTCCCGCTTCGGCAGTGGTTCCCAAAAGCTGGGTGGGCGGCCGCCGGCATCCCCGCCGCAGCCGATTTCGAAGAGCCCCTTCAGCCGGGCGACCTCGTTGAACACGCCGCCCACGGCCGCGGCATCGTCCGGTCCGTCCACGGGGAAGGCGACCGCACGAAGGTCCGCATCTGGTTCTTCACGGGCGAGACTCGGGAATTCGTCCTGCGGCAGGCACCTATCCGGGTCCTCCAGAGTCGCGGGGGACGGTAAATCGATGCGGGCATTCGGTCCCAATAGAGACGGAAACTCGAAGATCCCAGCTCCCGCTTGGTTATTACGGCCAGTTCTTATGGTCGAATTCCCCGTCTTCCCCTCTTCCTCCTCTCCCCATCGACCCGAGACAGTTGGATCAGCCCGTCAGGGTAAGACGACTTCAAAAGGAACTTGCCGCTGAGCTACGCAGGGCGGGTCCGCCGTCCGGACCTCGACCTCCAGACGGTAGCTGCCAGCCGAGAGACCCCGATAGGGAAGCAGGAAGAAGTTTGTGACGACCTCCGGAGCCGAGCCTTGGAACTTCAGGGTCGTCGGCGGCGTCTCGTTAACGGGCTGGCCGTCGGCCCGGTACAAGCGGAAGAGGACTTGCATGGATTCGGTTTTCAGGAGAGAAGACGGAATCAGGACCTGGTATAGGCCCCCGAGCTGGCCTTGAGCCGGGAAGTTCTGATACGGCGTCAGCTGGATCAGGTAGTTCTTGTACTGGGCGTGACCCCCGGACGTCCACTGAAGCTGGGGAACGTTTGTGTCCGCCTGTCGGATTTCACTGCTCAGGATAAAGCTCCCGACCTCGAAGCAATTCGTGGGCTGGACGTCAGGCCACCGCCACCGGGTCGCCATTGCTTTCCAGCCGCCGGCCTCGAGGACGCCCCACGTGACGGTGACGCCGGGTTGCTGAAGCGACAAGACCTTCGAGTAGTGGACAGCCGCCTGCGCTTTTTCCAGGTCCGGCAGGTCCTTTAGGGGAATCCGGATGGGCAGACGCTCATAACCCTTATCGACGACCTTGAAGTCGGCGTCCCGGACGACCCAGGCGACGTGGATTTCGTCATACAGGACGTCGGGCGTTGTTGTCAGAGGCGTCAAGTTTCGAATCGGGACGGCAAAGCTCATGTGGAGGTCCAGGACTTGGGGCGTCCGCCAAAGGTGGCGAAGGGACACAGGAATGTCCGGCCAGGGATAAAGGTCTGCAAAGTCTAAGGCGGCTGCCAACTGGCGACTGACCCGCAGGGGCCACGGGATTTCCGCATAGGCCCTCCGGGCCCGGACCTTTAGGCCAGGGCGCCGGACCTTTACCTGAA
>JANXAA010000206.1 GCA_025061865.1 Acidobacteriota bacterium
TATCAGCCACGTGGTGTTGGATGCGCCGAAGTGGGCACATAGCGTCGCCTATCCATCGGAGCGAGTGCCGGAGGTCATCGCCTACGCGCGCAACGGCCATCTGGATTTCACGATCCCCTACGAATGACAGGGCTCGCGACACGGGTGTCGACCGGATTTTCTCCCCCGCTTACGCCGACGAGACGGAAGCGAACTGGAGGTGGTCCTGGAAGTGAAGGGCTTTGAGACGGAGCAGGACCGTCAGAAGGAAGTGGCTGCCCGTCGGTGGGTCCGAGCCGTCCATCATCCCGGGGGGTTCGGCCGCTGGGCCTTTGTGCGGTATGTAGAGAGCCCCTCCAATCGTCGGACGTTCTAAATCGGCTATCCTCCCCATAAGGGCCGGCCTGCCACACGTCGAGACGATGAGGGCCCCGTTGCGACAGTAGGATCAATTACTCATGAAGCCCTCTTTACGTCCCGCCTGAAGGTAGCCGAGCCTACTGACGGGGAGGCTACAACCTCCAGAGGGTTTTTCAGTAAGACGTATGTTCCCGGCGGACCGGCCTTCCCATTTTCTTCCGGTACAGGTGAAGCCTGCGCCCTAACCCGCGAGGCGGGCATGGCGGGGAAAGACCCGGGCCTGCCGGGCTTGTCAGGGGTGTCTACCCTTTGAGGACCGGTCCTTAGACCAACATCCCGGGGATTTCTTGGAGTTCTGCCGTCGGCGGTCTGGGTCAAAGACGCTCGAGGAATTGTGGGTTCTGGTTTTGGATGCCCAAGCGGGGGTCTCCGCAAGTATGCGTCCTGCTGGCCTATGGGACGACCCACCGAGTCGCCGTCAGGCCCAGAGAAATCCTGCGGGCAGCCATTCGACAGAACACGGTCTCCGTCATTTTAATTTTCATTTTATTCAAATTTATCCGATTAATTCAAAATCCTCCGGACGGTCGAGCCCTGCCATCCGTCGAGGACCGACAACTTACGCGGGCGCTCCAGATAGCGGGTTCAGTCGTCGGGGTCGACGTTTACGAACCCATCATCGTAGCCGAGTCCCGCGTTTTCAGTCTTCGGCAAAGCGACCTCTTAACGGGCCTCCGTTAGAGTCGCGACCCACAGGGCTGGAGGGCCGCACAAAGGCTCGACCCTCGATGGTGTCGACCTATGCTTCGTGACCGGGAGCCGGGGCGGGGCGTTACCGGGTCTTGCGTTGGCGGTACTTCTCTTGGTACTTTTCGTACAGCCGCTGGTGGCGGTTGTACAGGTTGACGGGCCGGCCCTGGATGAAGGCGCGTGTGACCTGGGTCCGGATGTCGAGGGGATCCCCCGTCGCTACGAACAGCGTGGCGTCCTTGCCGACTTGCAGGGAACCGACTCGGTCGTCGATACCCAGGATACGGGCACAATATAGCGTGATGGCCTTTAAGGCCTCGTCTCGGGGCAAGCCGTAGGCCGTCGCCATCGCCGCATGGTAAGGTAGGTTTCGCTCATTCCAGGCCCCGCCGTCGCCGGCGATACAGTAGCGGATACCCGCCTGAGCCAGGCGGGCCGGGAGCGTGAAAGGCGCATCGTAGGGCTCCCACTCCCGGGTCGGGAGTTCTAAAATCGGCCCCGCAATGACGGGGATGTCCTTCTGCCGAAGCAGGTCGGCCGCCATCGGGGCATCGGCTCCGCCGACGAGGACGATGCGGACCTTTTCGGCTTCGGCCCAGGCGACGGCTGCTTGAATCTGGTCGAGCGTGTCGGCGTGGACGAACACGGGAAGCTTCCCCTCGAAGACAGGGATCAGGGCCTCCCAACGGACGTCGACGTCATGATAGGGGACACCAGGATGCCGACTTTCGGCCTTCTTGGCGACCCAATAAGCCCGAGCCTCTCGAAAGGCCTCTTTCAGTTTCCGAATGGCCTCCTCGCCCCGCTGCCGTTGTTCCTCTTCGCTGAGGAAAATGTAAGGGTAAGCCTGCGTCGGTGTCATCCGAGGCCAGTAGACATGTAAACCGACGGGCGCCTTTAGCGTCATGTCTTCCCAGGTCCAGCCGTCTAAGACGATGGCCGCCGACCGACCGGCGAGGACCCCGCCTCGGGGAACGGCCAGAGCGACGAGCACGCCGTTGGCCCGCGTGACGGGGAGGATCTCGCTATCCGGATTGATAGCGACTTCGGCGCGGACATTCGGATTCACGTCACCCGTCTCGGCGAAGTCCCGGGTCGCCCGGATGGAGTCGATTTCCGTCAGGCCCAGGATGCTGTTGGCGTCGATAAGGCCTGGATAGACGTGCTGACCTTGGACGTCGATGACCTCAGCGTCCGGCGGGATGGGGACATCCGTTCCGATGGCGATGATCTTCCCCTTCTCAAAGACGATGACGCCCCGTTCGATGACGGGACCCGTCATCGGATGGATCGTCCCACCGACGAGGGCGACGGGCCGATTCTGGGGCGGCGCCGGCGGAGGGACCTGGGACCCGGCCAGGGGGGTCAGGAAAAGAGGGGTCAGAAGGCAAAGAGACAGGATAAGGCACATCACCCGATAACGAATTTCTTGTACTTGGCATCCTGCCCCTTGCGTCCTGGATTTGGACTCTGCTCTCGCCAGCAGGGCTGGGACTGGGGCATTTGCGCTGAAGTCTTTCATGGCCTGACCTCCCTTCACATAGCAAGCGAATACTTTCGAATGCTGGACCAGCGGTAAGACCTCACCTCTCGGCGGCCGTCATTCAAGGGCGTATAAAAATCTGGTGTCGCATACTGGAGAAGGACGCGACTTCTTCGCTCGTCGCAGGCACCAGCCTTTCACAGCCTAACTCCCGTAGGACCTTCGCAGAAGCCTCTTCTTGATGAAAACCTAATAGGGCCTGCTGCAGATCCCTTATCATGGCCTGCCTTCGGGGAGCTACCAGGAAAACGTGAAAGAGGGTCCGCTCATTACTCTCGGCCACGACCATCAACTTCTGCCGGGTCTCGGGCTTGAGGCTCAAGAAAAAGTCTCGGTACAGGATAGCCAGATCCACTTCCCCATGGAGCAGACTGGCCAAGGCCGCACTCCAGGAGGGCCGGTCGACCATCTCACCGAGGAGCTCCACGCCTTGCTTGGCTAAATGGCGCACGACGATATCGGTGATAACCAGGGACACACAGGTCGCCAGACGACTGCCGGGTACTCGGGAAAGGTCGTGAGGATCGTCCTGTCGGCACACGAGGACGCCTTCGTCAAAATGCCCGTCCATCCGGGCCAGAGGGATAAACCCCTGACGCTGTAAAAGATTGAGCGCATCGTTGGGGTTGGCGTAGACCAAGTCCAATTCCGGGAACATTTTCCGGAATTCAGGAAAGTCCAAAGCTAACAGAAAGCGGACCGAAAGGCTCGTGCGGCGGGAAAGCTGTTGGGCGAAGGCGAACCACCGTTCCGGTCGGTCCGCCGTATCGTGAGGACATGCACTCATCATCCATCGGGCGGGCTCCATACGCCCCATACCTCCTTACCGCGATCTTCGGAAGAGCGCCCTGGGGTTGCTTGCTGGCTTCCGAGAAGCGGCTCAGGATACCTTTTCGGAAAGGGTCAATAAACGAGTTAACAGCCTTTGTCCGAACGCCAGCAGGGGGATTAAAGTCGTGGCCGGCGAGGCCGTGGCATCACACACGGCCATCAACAGGAACTTACGGCCCAGGGGGATAATGGCCACATGACGCTCGACTCCTGCAAGCCAGAGATAGGGACTCTCGGACAGCTCGAGGTCCTTGCGAGCTTGATCCAAAATTTCCCAAATCCTTCCCCCTAGTCTGCACAACTGCTCTTCTAAGTCAGGGTTATATAGCGTAGAAGCTACGGCCAGCGCATTCTCTTCGATAATTAGAAAGCCACGCACATGAAATTGGCGCAGCTTTTCCGCCTTGAGTTCCTCGATGACGGCGTCCCAACCCGAAAAATGGTTCATATAAGGCGTGACGCCTCCTGAGCACAACGCTTGGCTTCTAGAAGGATTAACCCGAGTTTCGCTTGATTTGAGGTAATGACTTCTAGGACTGCTTCGGCGCCGACCCGAAAGACGATGATATAACCGTCACTGCCCTTCACATAGACCTGTTCCAGCTGACCACGCCGGAGTTCCCGGAGAGTACGCTCCCCTAAGGCCAACAGGGCGGCGGCCATGGCTGCTATGCGGTCTTCCTCGGTCCCTGCCGGTAAGGCCGTATACAGGGGTAATCCGTCCAAACTGACTAAAGCGGCTCCGTGCACTTCCGGCGTAGAGGTTACGAAAGACCTCAGCAAATGCTCGATCTGTTGGGCCTTCGTGGAAACACTCATGCCATGGCCTCCCTGCGTATCCACTGATAGAGCAAAGGTAACAAGGTTTTCGCTTCCAGACCTTGACTCAGGTCCAATTCTACAGAGTAAACGAAAAAGTGTCGATCTGGGTCGTTATCCGTGAAAATGCGAGACCCAGCAAAACGATTCCAAACCCGAATCATGGGTATGGCCTTTTCTGCAAGCAGGCTGCACCAGTGACGGGTCACCGGGTCTAAGGCCATGCCTTGCGGCACCACGACGAGGGCAGCATGCGCCCCCTGCATCAGGCTCTCCTGAACGGCAAGAAACCGCTCTTGGCCCGGCACGCCAAAGAAGTAAAACACGACATCCTGGTACCTGCGGGTCCCGTGGTCTAGAGCCACGGTCCGACCCCGTAC
>JANXAA010000207.1 GCA_025061865.1 Acidobacteriota bacterium
TTGACCGGCGTCGGACCTGGGACCGCCTGGGGCGGTTCTTCCGCCTCTGGGCCCTCGTCACATTGGCCCCTGAGTTTCTCTGCTTGCCCCAGGATTTACGAGCATCGTACCGCCGATGGTTCTTCGAGCGGTGGCCCCAGTATGGCGTCCCGACCGCCGTCTTGGGCCGTCGGATTGCCCTCTTGAGTCGCCTGGTCGACTTCGTTCAACCCGAGCGAATTGAACGGCCCGTGTGGGTCCTGGCGGGGTCCCGGGATTGGCTCATCCGACCCCGGTACCAACGGGCCCTGGCCCAGCAGCTCCCGCAGGGGGTCTTCGTGTGTATCCCCGGCGTCGGTCATCTGGCACCCCAGACCCATTCGTCGGTCCTGGCCGAATGGGTCGCTCGGCTGTTGACCCCCTGAGCGACTTGTGGGACGATGGACGCAGCGCGGCTTGGGGGTCGTGGATGCCTTTGATGCCAAATCGGGAAGAAATCCTGGAACTCCTGCGTCAGACGGGGGCCTGGCGCCAGGGTCATTTTATCCTCCCCTCAGGCCTCCACACGGACCACTTTTTCCAGCTCCCCCGGGCGATGCGTTATTACGACAATGTCCGCCGCCTGGGCGTCGCTCTTAGCCGGCTCCTGCGGGACGTACCCCGCGTGACGCAATCCCTTCCTCACTGTACTGTCGTGGCCCCGGCCAGTGGCGGGATCCCCGTGGCCTTCGCCGTCCGAGATGCCCTGAACGCCGAGCAGGTCGTGTGGGCTGAAAGACAAGCCGGCCGGCTTTACTTTCGGCCCTTCACGGCTGTTCAGAAGGGCGACCAGTGCATCTTGGTCGACGACCTCATCCTGACGGGAACCACACTCGAGCGGTTGATCCGTCTCGTGTGGGACCACGGCGGCGAGATCTTGGTCGTCGCCGTCCTGGTCGATTCCGGCATTCGGGTCTTTCGTCCCGGCCCGATTCCCGTCGTCCGCCTCGTCGAGTTTCAGACCCGGGCCTATCCAGATGCCGCCCGGTGTGACCTCTGCCGGGCCGGCGTGCCGGCCGTGGCGGTAGAGTTTTAAAGTTCAATCCGGTAGTCCGGCAATAAGGTCGTGAGGGATCGGGTGGCCGGGGTCGGAATTCACTACTCCCTCTTGTCCGGACCTCGGGTGCATCCTAAAGAGCCAAGAGTATCTATGCTCCACACCTTTTGCCGGATGTCCCGTGTTTCCCCAGGCGGGTTTGGTGGGCGACTTGGCGGGGGTGGTGGGCCGCATGTTGGACGAGTTGATGTCGGATGGCCGCCCGGCGGCCGGGAATCCGCCGCCGGCCGACGGGCCGGGCCTCGTCGAGGGCTTCGTCAGGTAGGGCGACGATACGAGCCCGGATATCGGTCAGGGTCCGGTGGATTTCGCTAAGGAGATCGGCCTTGGAACGGCCTGTGGCTACCCAGTCCTGGGGAGCCTGGGCGGCCAGGACGTCGGGATCGTAGCCGTCCTCTAAGGCGTAGGTCGCTAGACGAAGGGAGGCGCCGATGATGTGTTGGAGTCGGGCCCCGATAGAGGGCACGTGCACGTCCGGCGTCCACCAAAGAGCCTCATCGGGCAGGTCCCGTAAGTAGGTCTCTAAGATATACCCGACTTGGTCGAGGCCCTTTAGGAGGTCGGCCTTTCGGGGGGAGACGGTCGGTTCATCCGGTGTCAGCCAGGGTTCCATCGGGAACCTCCTTGGACCCGGCGATTCGGGAATTCGACTATTCGGCAGTCAGGCGTATCGGAAGATATGGAAGGACTCATCATGAAACCGGCGCTCAGGGTCGGCCCTGTAACAGCCCCTACATGACCGCTGGGGTTTCGAACCTCCATTCCGTCTATCTATCCTACCGAACGGCCGAGTTCCCAGGCTACCGGACGGCCGTTCCCGGACATGAGCGGGGCGGCCAGACAGACCGGGAGTCCTCAAACAGGCGGTTACCCTGCTGACGAATCCAGAGGACGTACCGGCACCGGTCGGACCCGACGAGAGTCCGAGCCCGCTCAGGTCCCATCACGAAGAAGGCCGTCGATAGGGCGTCGGCCTCAGTCGCCGATGGCGTCACGACAGTCACGCTGACGACGTCGGCCTCGACGGGGCGGCCCGTCCACGGAGAGAGGATGTGGCTGTAACGCCGGCCTCGTGCGACGAAGAAGCGCTCATAGTCACCGCTTGTCGAGACAGCCATGTCTCGGACTCGCAGTTCACGCCAGGTTTGGTCCGGGCGGCGAGGGTGACGAACGACGACGGTCCAGGGCTGGTCGACTCCGTCCGAGGCGCCCATGGCATAGATGTCTCCGCCAAAGTTAAGGAAGCCGTGGTGGAAGCCCGCCTGTCGCAGCCGCTCGACGGCCCGGTCGAGGGCATAACCCTTGGCGATGCCGCCCAAATCAAGGACCATCCCGGGGGTCGCCAGCCGAACCGTACGGTGCGACGGATTCATTTCTATCTGCGTATAACCTACGCGGGCCCGGGCCTGGGCGATTGCCTCGTCGGACGGGATGCGGCGGGGCCCTTCCAGGAAGCCCCAGAGCTGGACGATCGGGCCGACCGTGACATCAAAGGCCCCCGCTGTTTCCTGGCTGTATGCAATGGCCCGTTCGAGGACATCCCATAGGGGTTCACTGACGGGGACTGGCGGTCCCCCAGCGTGCCGGTTGAGGGCCCACAGCTCGCTGGACGGGTCGTATAGCGTAAACCGGCGGTCCAGGTCCTGCACGAGGCCGATGACGTCATCGAGAACCCTTTCGGCATGCGCTGGGTCTTCGTGAGAGACCCGTACGGTCAGATAGGTCCCCATCACGACCCACGTCCGCTGGACCCACCCGCGGGCCTCGGAGACCGACGGGGCCAGGGCGTCCCCCCGGGTCCACCAGAAGCCGAGGACCAGGATGGCGACGGACCGCCTTGCGAGCTGACGTTTCGGATTCAACGACCTTATGTTACAATGCCCAGTCATTGGATAGGCTCCGTGAAGACGTGACGGAAGGCTCACCGACGGCGACCGGAGCCGAACGGAGGTCGGTCCCCGCCATGGGCGCTTCGTCACTCGTGACGCAAGGAGGGAGTCGTTCCATGCGGTTGCCGGTCCAAATCCGCCAGATTTTGTTTGCGACCGATTTCTCCCATTACTCAGACCGAGCCCGGGATTACACGTTGACCTTGGCCCGGAAGCACCGAGCCCACGTGTACGTCCTGCACGCCATCGAGGTCCTCTACCATATGGACGAAAAAGACCCGGAACTCCGGGAATGGTTCAAGACCTTGGAACGGGCTATGGAACGTAAGATGGCTGATGAGGTAGCCTTCTTCCAGTCCCGCGGTGTGGCGGCGACTGGAGAGGTCATCATCGGAACACCCTGGAAAGTAATCCTGCGCTTTGCGGAAGAGGTAGGTGTCGACCTGATCGTCATCGGCAGTCACGGTATCCGGACAGAAGAGGGTCGCGTCCTCCTGGGGACGACGTCCCACAAAGTCGCCTTGGCCTCGAAGATCCCCGTCCTGATCGTGCGACCCGAAATGACCGGGCCCGCTGGGGTTCCGGAACTCGGATGACATGGCCGTTTGGCTCTCGATGGCATTCCCACCAACCCCCTTACTTCCTATCTGCTTGTCGGCTTACTGGCCTCAATGAGCTTGCCGCCAACGGCCCCACAAGTAAGTCTGCCAGAAGGCCTGGAACGTCGGGTCGAAAGCGGTCCGGCTCTGGGGATTCATTGCTACAAAGGGCCCCGGTTGGCCGTTCCGGACCCACAGAATGCCGTCGGCGGTAGCAATGAACCCGCCCTGTCGGGTGTAGCCGAAGGCGACGGCCTCGGGCGGTGTCTCCCGATAGAACAGCCACGCCAGTCGACTTTCTCCGTCCCAGCGGGCATCCTTTCGGGACACGTCAAACCAGTCGCTCAGGGTCGGTACGACGTCCAGGCCGGACATCGGCGCCCGGACGGAGGGCATTGGGACGAGCACGCCGGTCGGAAGCCGACAGCCCAGGAATCCGGGCCGGACCTGTTCGTCCTCGATACGGCCGGTCCCCAAGACGCAGAGGTCGACGTAAGCGGCCAGGCTTGTCTCCGCCGACAGCGCCCGCCGCAGGGCGCCCAGCCAGCCGTCCAAACCTTGGGTCTCCGTTGGGGGGTTCGAAAGCCGGAAGATGCGAGCGACAAAGGCCTTCTCCCGGCGGGCCTGATGGTACCGCAAAATGCTTCGAATCCGGTCGACCTCTCGGTCTGGCGCTTGGACGGATGGAGTCGTCGTTTCGAAGGTCCGGAACGTTTGCCGCAGGTCCCCCAAGCCGGCCCCTTCGGTCGGGACAAATCCGTACGTCTGGTATAGACCCCGCTGAAATACGCTACTCAAGGGGACTGTCGAGGGACCTGACCGGACACCGTTCCAGAAGGCTGCCAGGTTTCGGTCCGGGTCATCATACACGGGGTACACCGACGTGAAGACGGCCGCCCCCGTCAGGAGGTCCGTCAGGTGGGGCCACGGCGTTTGACCCGGCGTTTCCAGCTGGAGGTCCGTATAGGCCAGTCGGTCAGCGATGACCAAGACGACATGAAGATGGCTGTTCAGACGGCGGAATTCCTGAAAGGCCTCGGTCGGGTTCTTGACCGGCGCCCACGGCGGCGTCGTCTCTGGGACGGTCCGGTACA
>JANXAA010000208.1 GCA_025061865.1 Acidobacteriota bacterium
TCGCCGACCCGACGGTTACCTGCGTGAATCCCTTCATGGTCATGAACGAGATGGAGGCCGGCCTCGACCACCACTCCCTGATCAGCTCGGAGGAACAGCGACGGTACTACCGGGAGCTGATGGCCCTCGTGCGGTCTGAGTATGAGGAACTCATCAAGAATGAGGTCCAGCAGGCCATCGTCGCTGACGAGGAGGCCATCAACCGGCTGTTCCTGAATTACATCGACAACGTCCGGGCTTACACGTTGGGCGAGAAGATTCGGAACAAGTACACGGGTCAGTACGAAGAGCCCGACGAACGGCTCATGCGGTCCATCGAGGAGAAGATCGACATCCCTGAAAACCGCAAGGACGACTTCCGGCGGGAGTTGATGAATTACATCGGGGCCCTGGCCGTCAGCGGGAAGGGCTTCGACTACCGGTCCAACGAGCGTCTGTATCGGGCCCTCCAGCTCAAGCTCTTCGAGGACCAGAAGGACGCCATCAAGCTGTCGAGCCTTGTGACGAGTGTCGTCGACAAGGAGACGCAGGAAAAGATCGACATCATCAAGGCTCGGATGAAGCGGAACTTTGGGTACTGTGACATTTGTGCCTCGGACGTCCTTCACTACGTAGCCAGCATCTTTGCTCGGGGCGATATCAAGCAGTAGCCGGGTAGGTCGGCAGCCAGCCGAGGAGCAGAGAGTCGGACTCCGGAGATGTGGCCCGACTCTCTGCTTCCTACTTATCGGTCGCCGCTTCCACCGAAAATCATGGCGCTTCAAATCGAGCGGGACTATCAGCGTTTTCGGGAAATCGTCAAGGGCAAGATCCGGGAAAACCTCCGCAAGTACATGAGCCATGGGGAGATCTTGGTCCCCCGGGGCCGGGGTGTCGTCAGTATCCCCCTCCCGCGTATCGAGATTCCCCATTTTCGGTTCGATACCCGCAAGATGGGGGGCGTCGGCCAGGGTGAGGGCGAGGTCGGGACGCCCGTCGGGGTCGGCGAGGTCGAGGGCGGTTCGGCGGCCGGTGACCAACCCGGCGAGCATCTGCTCGAAGTCGAGTTGACCTTTGAAGAACTCGTCCAAATCCTGGCCGAGGACCTGGAGCTTCCCCGGATCGTCCCCAAGGGGAAGGAAGACATCTACGTCGAGAAGGAGCGCTACACGGGGATCGCCCGGTCCGGACCGGAGTCGCTCCGCCACTTCAAGCGTACATACAAGGAGGCCCTGAAGCGCCAGCTCATCGCCGGTCTCTACGACTTTGAGAACCCCATCGTCGTCCCTATCCGGGAGGACCGTCGATACCGGAGTTGGAAGGTCCGGCTCGTTCCCATCGCCAAGGCCGTCATTCTGTACATGATGGACGTCTCCGGCTCGATGGGGCCGGAGCAGAAGGAAATCGTCCGCCTGGAGAGCTTTTGGATCGACCTGTGGATTCGGCACCACTACAAGCGGACCGAGACGTGCTACATCGTCCACGACGCCGCCGCCAAGGAGGTCGACCGAGAGACCTTCTTCCGTCTTCGGGAGGGCGGGGGGACCCGCATCTC
Source organism: Acidobacteriota bacterium (assembly GCA_025061865.1). Taxonomy (GTDB): domain Bacteria; phylum Acidobacteriota; class HRBIN11; order HRBIN11; family HRBIN11; genus HRBIN11. The sequence continues at coordinate 1,535 of JANXAA010000208.1, forward strand.
GTCCGCCTATAAGCTGGGCTGGGAGATCATCCGGGAGCGATTCCCGCCGGACGAATGGAACATTTACGTGTTCCAGTTCTCCGACGGTGACAACTGGGACGGCGGCGACACCGAGACCTGCATTAAGCTCCTCCGGGAGCACTATCTGCCGAACGTGAACCTCTTCTGCTACGGCCAGGTCAAAAGCGCTTACGGGAGTGGGGACTTTATTTACCACTTGGAGCGGCACCTGGGACGGGCCGAGAACCTCATCTTGTCTCGGATTAACAGCAAGGAAGAAATCTACGACTCCATCAAGGCTTTTCTGGGGAAGGGCAAGTGAATGGGGCCGGTCGGGGCGACCCAGGGATTGCCCCTATGTGCTACCTGCTAAAACGACGGGATACGGACGATGGTTCGATGGACGCATGACCAGATTCAGGATGTCGTGCAGGAAGTTTACGAGTACGTCCTTCAGGAAGGACTGGACCCCTTGGAGACGGTCTTTGAGATCGTCGATTACGAGACGATGAACGAGCTGGCCGCTTATGCGGGCTTCCCGAAGCGTTACCCCCACTGGAGCTTCGGGATGGAGTATGAATACATCCGTCAGAGCTATCGGTATGGCTTACATCGGATCTACGAGATGGTCGTCAACAACGACCCAGCTTACGCCTACCTCTTGGAGAGTAACACCTGGGTCGACCAGAAGATGGTCATCGCCCACGTGTTCGCCCATTCGGACTTCTTCAAGAACAATGCGTGGTTTTCCAAGACCAACCGTAAGATGATCGACACGATGGCCAACCACGAGGCGACCATCCAGACTTACATCGAGCGCTATGGGCCGGAAGAGGTCGAGTCTTTTCTGGACATCTGTCTGTCGCTGGAGGACCTCATCGACTTCCACTCCCTGTTCATCCCTCGCAAGAGTCGCCAGAAACCCGAGGAGGTCCAGCCCCGCCCGACGCCCGTCAAGTTGAAAGTCCCTCGGCCCTACCTGGACCCTTACATCAACCCGCCCGAGTTCATCGAGGCCCAAAAGCAACAGCACGAGAAGAAACGTCAGACGCCCCCGCCCTTCCCGATCGCGCCCGAGAAGGACGTCCTGCTGTTCCTCATTGAGCACGCCCCCCTCGAGAACTGGCAAAAAGTCATCCTTTCCATCATGCGGGACGAGAGCTACTACTTTGCCCCCCAACGGGCGACCCAAGTCATGAACGAAGGCTGGGCTACTTTTTGGCACTCCCGCATCATGACCCGGTACCTCCTGAAGGACTCCGAGGTCATCGAGTATGCCGACAAACATTCCGGCGTCCTGGCTGCCCCGCCCCACCGGCTGAATCCCTACAAGCTGGGCTACGCGCTCTGGAAGGATATCGAGGAACGGTGGAACAAGGGCCGGTTCGGTCCCGAGTGGGAAGCCTGCGATGACATGAAGGTCAAGACCCAGTGGGACCGCAAATTGGGCTTAGGCCTCCAAAAAATTTTTGAGGTCCGTCGTTTCGCCAACGACCTGACCTTCATCGACCAGTTCCTGACGGAAGAGTTTTGCAACCGCCACAAGCTGTTCGTCTACCAGTACAACCGGGAGACGGGCTATTACGAAATCAAGGACCGGGATTACCGAAAGGTCAAGCAACAGCTCCTTCTCCAATTGACCAATTTTGGCAAGCCCATCATATACGTCCAAGACGGCAACTACAAAAACCGGGGCGAGCTCTACCTCAAGCACAAGCACGAGGGCGTCGACCTGGACATCCCCTACGCCAAGGAGACCTTGAAACACATTTACGCTCTCTGGAAACGGCCCGTCCATCTGGAGACGGTCCTTCAGAACCGGCGGCGGGTCCTGACTTACGACGGCGGCTCCCACCTGGAAGTCCAGATGGCCTGAAATAAGTAGGCCTTGTCGTCCCCAGAGGGGGTGTCCATACTAAAAGGGGAAGGAGGTGCAAGTATGGCCGAATGGCCCCGCATCCAGAAGTTTTGCCATCAACTCTCGGCCCAGAGTCGCGGTCCGGCGGTCCTCGACCTCGGCGGCTTGCGCGTCGAGTGTCACGTGACCGACTCGGACCGGTGGGCCGTCGTCCTCCACCAGCTCTGCATCGACTGGCGGGTCCCCGACACGCGTACGCCGACCCGTCATCACTTCCGCAGCCTGGTCGAGTCGTGGTGCGCGACGGTCGACTACCTGACCGAACCCCTGCAGGTCGTCGAGTGGGAGCCTGGCGAGTGGACGGCCTTAGTCCGGTCGGCCCGGCCGGCCGAGTGGCCCGATGGCCGTCGTAGCTACTATGAGCTCTGGTGGCATGGCCTGTCGAACCCGTGGCGGGCTCGTCTGGAGCGGAAAAGTGTCGCCGCCGACGAGTTGGCACAGACGGTCGGGATGGTATGGCCTCGCGACGTCCTGGTCCGCTGTATCGTAGACGCCCATCGTCTATGGCACCAGTTGTGGAGCGTCGCCTCTGCGGAATGACCGGCCCGGAGGTACCCCCGCCCCAGTTGCGACCTTTGAGCGGGGTCGCCGGGATGGCGGCAAGACGCGGGCTCGTCTACAAATTACAAATCCCGGCGCCCACTCTGTGTATCGATAGGGCGGAAGGACTGCTATGAAGAAAATTACCAAGCGCATAGGATGGATTTTTCTCAGTACCGGCTGGTGCATTAGCCTGGCTCTTTCTCAAGGCCCTTCCCCGTCGGCACGCCTGAGGGAAAAGTATCAACACTTCTTAGAAGTCACCCATTGGATCATGACGTCAAAAGAGCGAGAAGTCTTCCAGAGGCTCTCGACTGACGAGTTGCGAGACCGTTTCATCGAGCTCTTCTGGAAGATGCGGGACCCGACGCCGGGGACACCGGAGAACGAATACCGGGACGAGATGGAACGGCGTTTTGCCTATGTCAACCAGCGATTCCGCTTCGGCGGCGTGCCGGGCTGGAAGACCGACCGTGGGCGGGTCTACATGATCCTGGGGCCGCCCAAGAGTACCGAACGTTTCGACATGGAATTGGACGTCTATCCGACAGAAGTCTGGTATTACTATGGTGAAGGCCGCCCTGGCCTGCCCGCCCACTTCGCCCTGGTCTTCTATAGGCCTCGGGGGGTCGGGGATTACAAACTGTATAGT
>JANXAA010000209.1 GCA_025061865.1 Acidobacteriota bacterium
CCAGGCCCGAAGGACGATGCGAAAGCGGTCCGACTCATAACCGGGCCGACGATGGGCCAAATAGGCTAGCGTCTTGCCGTCGGGTGAAAAGACGGGCGTCGTGTCCCAGGCCGGATTCTTCGCCGTCAGGTTCCGAGGCAGGGCCGACCCGTCGACCGGGACGACGAAGAGGTCGAAGTTCGTCGACCACGCTTCCTCCCGACCGGCGTCCCGGGCCGTGAAGACGAGGGCCCGGCTGTCTGGCGTAAAGGTGAACTCTTCGGGTCCCCCAAAGGGCTTCGAGGGTGTGTCGGCGTCCATCCCCTTCATGAGGTCGACGGGCTCGCCCCCCGAGACAGGCATGACAAAGAGATGGGAGCGGCGTCCGTCCTTCCAAGTGTCCCAGTGGCGGATGAAGAGACGGTCGAAGAGTCGTCCCGTGGCCTTCCGTAGGGCCGCCTCATCGAGCCGCCGCTTCGTGCAGGCCAGGTCATGGCAGTCGGGAAAGACCTCAAGCGTAAAGGCCAGGTAGCGACCGTCCGGCGACATGGCCAGGTTCCCCACGTCGAGGGGGAGATTCGTGACGGCCTCGGCCTCCCCGCCGTCGACCGGGATCCGCCAGACCTGCGACGAGCCTGAGCGGGTCGAGAGAAAGTAAATAGCCTTGCCGTCCGGCGACCACCGGGGGTTGAAATCCCCTGCCGGGTGGGTCGTCAGCCGCCGGAGACCCGTCCCGTCCGTCCGGACAAACCAGAGGTCCGTTCGCCGGCGGTTCCCTTCCAGGTCGAGCGAACTCACGACGAAAACGACGCTCCGTCCGTCGGGTGAGACCTGCCAGTCGGACAGGCGGTCCATGGCCACTAGGTCGTGAATCGTAAAGGGACGGCTGTCGCCAGCCCGAGCCAGGCCTAAAATACTCAATACAGCTGCCAACCCCAGGCAAGGTAAGAAGAACGCAACGTTTCGCATCCGAAGCATATGCGGGCCTCCATAGGTCTCATAGGTCGATAGGTGGGCCCCGGGGGCCGGGTATCGAATCCCAGGGAGGCGGTTCCGGGTCTTGAGGGGGCATCCCGGCAGACCGCCTTTCCAAAAGTCCAGGAATCCGAGACCTGAGAACTGGAATCCTTGACTTTCTGGGACTCAGGCATGCATCGGGTATTTTGCATCATACCACGCCCAGGCATTTAGGGGGAAATTTGTATATGAATTGGCAAGACGTCAGTGTCCTTCTGATCACACTCAACGAGTCCGAACGGCTTCCCAAGCTACTCAACGCTCTGCCGTCGGATGTCGGCGAGATCGTGGTCGTCGATGGCGGGAGCACCGACGGGACGCCTGACCTCGCCCGCCAGTGGGGCGCCCGTGTGTGGGTCCGGCCCTTTAGGTCCTTTGTCGAGCAGAAAAACTGGGCCCTAGCCCAGGCGACCCGACCCTGGGTCCTTCATCTGGACGCCGACGAAATCCCGTCTCAAGACCTGATCGACGAAGTCGCGGCCCTCGACCCGCCTCCGGACGTCCACGGCTACTGGATCGCCCGGCGGAACTTCTTTTGGGGCCAGTGGGTCCGTCACGGCGGATGGTGGCCTGACGCCAAGTTGCGGCTGTTCCGTCGGACGTCGGGCCGATTCGTCGCCCGTGGCCGACGGGTCCACGAACGGGTCGAGGTGACAGGCCCGACGGCCTACTTACGCGGCTACCTCATTCACGAGACGTACCGAGACTTGGACGACGTTCACCGGAAGCTTCGAGTGTACACGACGCTAAGCGCCCAAGACCTCTACGAGCTGGGCGTTCGGAGCCGTTGGTGGCACCGGTGGCTTCTACCCGCATGGGCCTTCGCCTACACGTGGCTCGTCCGGGGTGCCTGGCGGGACGGCCGACCGGGCCTATGGGTTGCCCTCCTGCAAGCCCAGACGGCCTGGTGGAAGTACTGGAAGCTATGGGAACTCCATAAACTCAGTGCCCGAGAGTAAGGTCCAGGGTCTCAGTAGAACCGGTGCGGGGTACTGGATGTTAGGGGTCGGGGAGCCGATGCCGGAAGACACCCGATCCATGCATTTTCCTGCACTCTGGCGGCGGGTAACCGGGTCTCATCAGCGCAATACCTTGCACAAACCGAGGGGCCTCACCGGGTCGACCGTTTCGACGGCGCCTGACCTTTCCGGCCCGTCCCCTCTTTGGCACCCAGGTTGCTGATCCCTCCGATTCCCTTGCCCCTAAGGGCCTAAGGAAAGAAAGTTAGAAAGAGTTGGCCTACAGCCCATCTGCCCAAGACGACGAGATGGGAGTCGGACATGGACGCAGGCCGGAGGTGGTCGGTTCGATCCATAAGGGAGTGCCCTAGTTTCACGGGTCAAAGCAGGCGGGGCTTTTCACTCGTGGAGATTATTGTCGTGATAGTCCTGATGGCCAGTGTCCTGATGATTGCGACGCCGGGCATGATCCGTTGGTACAATCGGCAGCGGTTTTCGCAGAACGTCCAACGGGTCTTGAGTTCCTTACGGGTTGCCCAGTTTTCCGCTGTTTCGACAGGGCACTGGATGCTGGTCGCCGCCTATACAGATTGTCCCGATGAGTTGCAGCTCCGACGGTTCCCGACACCCCTGGGGGATATCTTCTGTATGCAACGATTTCGGCTTCCTATCGGTCAATGTAGCCCCTCGGTGGCAGACTGGGGCGTACTGACCAGTGCGCCGGACGGGTTCAATGCCTGTGGGCCTGGCACGCCGCCGGGGCAGACGTGCGAGTATATCCAGGATTTCTGGATGACGGAGCCCCGTTTCTCTATGTGGGTTGACATCCCTTCGGAAGACCCTGCCCTGGGGGGCCGGCCGACGACTTACATCATTTTTAGTCCCGACGGTTCCATGGGCTTCATCCCTGAAAGCAATGTAGCGACCCCGGTGGACTGCACAGAAATGACGGGGGTCATCACTATGCCTATGCCCGGTATGGACATCAACCTGCGGCAGATGCGTTTCGGGTGGCCAGCGCGGGGGACTCCAGAGCTATGGCAGGCTGTGTTTGTCGGGGCGGGGCCGCCTGAGTTTGACTTGGATGGCCCCTTCGGCAGCCGATTTGCAGTGCCCATAAAAGGAGTGTGGTGCCATGGACGGAAAGGCCTTCAGAGAGAAGGTGGGAAATCAGGCAGGTTTAACGCTCGTCGAGGTCGTCGTGGCGATCGGTATCCTGGCCTTTGTCGTGTTGGGGATCGCTCAATTGATGGGCTTGGCGATGGCGCTTCAGACTTCGACCCAACGGCAGACGTCTATGGTGGCTATGGGTCAGCAAATCCTAGAAGACCTGATGACCCGTCCCCTGGGGGACCCGGCATTGTCCAATACACTCTGGAGTTTTTGGGATACGAACTGCCGGAATCCCAGCCGGTGGCTGAATTGCTACAACCATGCTAACTACAACGGCCACCGATGGCCAGCGGCCTTGACCGACCCGGCCGTCCAGCGCTGTCAGTGCGTGGTCGTTTGGGACGTCCAGCAGTTCCCGGCGGGTGGTCATGTCGGGGCTTATGCCCTCTTACGGGTGACTGTCATTCCGGTCGCGACGCTGGGTCGGCCCGTGGTGCTCTTTGGCATTGCGACGGGTCAAGCTCGATAGGAGAGTCCGACGATGGGGACAGGTTCACATTTACTCAAACGTAGGACGCGAGAGAGGCAAGGCTTCTCACTGGTCGAGGTCTTGGTCGCCTTGACAGTCTTGCTGTTGATCCTGATCGGGGTCCTGACGGTCTTCGTCGAGATGATGAAGGTCCGGAAGCGGACGGAGACTTTCCTGGATATGCAGCGGAATGTCCGTTTCGCTCAGGTCGTGCTCGCCAACAAGACCCAGGTCACCGGCTATGAAGTCTTGGCCCCGATCGCCTTCTTACCGGACCCCGGCTTGTGTCCGTCCGTGGGTGCATTGTTCTGTGACCCGAATCGCGTGCCCGGTACAGACGGGATCGTCTTGATGGTCCCCCTGCCCGACCGGGTCCTCCTGCGGTCCCATCCGCCGGCGGCGGGGAGCTGCCCCGACTGGGGCGACCCCTGTCCCGGATGTTTTGTCGGGAATCAACTCAATGTGTGTACGCCCTCAGGCCTACAGGACAATGAGTTGGTCAATCAGACGGTCATTGTTTGCGGTATCAGTCCAGACGTGACAGGTCTGACGTGCCGGACGAATGGGGGGTGGTTCGTGCCGCCCGCTTTCTTACCATCCACCTTTTTAGCGTCCTGTGGGGTAGGCATTGGGGGGCTCTGCTGTGTCCCGGCGACGGTGACGGCCGGCCCCATATGCGGTGGAGGCGCCGGTCGAAGTACGAATGGTACGTGTCCCACGGGTTGGGAAGTCCTCTCCTTAGATAGGCCAGTAGCCCCGACGCCTCTCCTGAATACCACCCATGCCCTATGCCAGGTCGTCCTTCCCACCGAGGTCTTGCATTATCAGATTCATCGGTTACCCGACCCGACTTACAACCACCCGACTCATCCGGGTCAGCGCCACTTCCTGATGGTCTGGCGAAACAACGCCGTCGGCCCCGACGGCGCTCCCCTGTGGGTGCCCGTCGCTTCCGACATCGAGGACCTGCAGATTTGCTATGAGGCCCAACGGAATGCGCCGCCGACAGGCG
>JANXAA010000020.1 GCA_025061865.1 Acidobacteriota bacterium
TCGATGGTCTCAAACAAGTCGTCGACCGTCATGTCAAAAAAAGAGCCCCGCTTGCGGGCGGCTTCCCATTCGGCCTCATAGATAGGGACCGTGCCCAGGGGCACGGGACAGTAGGCCAAGATCGCTTGCCGGATGGCCGGCAGGTCCCCACCCGTCGAGAGGTCCATGATCGTGTCGGCGCCGGCCTCGACAGCGAGCCGGAGCTTTTCGAGCTCTTCCTCGAGGTTCACGTAGTCGTAAGACGTCCCCAAGTTGGCGTTGACCTTCACGGAAAGGCCCTTTCCGATGCCTGTAAAGCGGGTCCGTGTCCGGTGGTGCGGATTGGCCGGGATGACGACGACCCCGGCGGCGACCCTTTCCCGGACCTCTTCGGGTGAGAGACCCTCGACCTCGGCCACGTAGGCCATCGCCTCGGTGATACGGCCCTGACGGGCATATTCCATTTGCGTCGGCATGGTTCCACCTCCGGGGGTGAAGAGTCCCGAGTACCGGGTCCCAGGACCTCCCCGCCCTGCTCGCTCGGGCGGGGTCGTCCAGGATATAGATGCAGGATGCAGGGCCGGGCCCCGGACATCGAGAAAAAAGAGGGATGGGCGACGGGCAGACCGATCCGCCCACGCCGGGTTTCAAGACCTGGTGGGGAACTGGAAGGGAAGGGAGGACACACAAAGGAGCTGTCGTTTCGAGCGGACCTTCCCTCCGCCGGCATTATCCGGATCAGGTTCCAGGGGTCGGTCCCGCCGTAGGGACCCTCTCAGCCTGGTCGCCCAAGCTCCCCCAGGTCCTCGCTTTCTGCCGAAAGCTTAGGCCTCTCCGGGCGCGCCGTCAATTCGGATAGGGAAGGCCCCGAGCAACGGGGCCCGAGGATGCGAGATCCGCCCAGAACCCCAAGACCGAAGACCGAATTTCGGAGGGATAACATTTGACATTCTGTCGGGAGGCGGGCATAATGCTCCGCTCCGGAGGGGCAGGCTGTAAGAGGCCCCGCTGTTTACCTTATATCCTGAGGTCGAGGCATGCCAAAGCGTGGACGGTATCTATTTACGTCGGAATCCGTGACGGAAGGCCATCCCGACAAAGTGGCTGACCAGATCTCGGACGCCATCTTGGATGCGATCTTAGAAAAAGACCCCCTCGGCCGGGTCGCCTGTGAGACCCTGGTGACGACGGGCCTGGCCTTCGTGGCCGGGGAGATCACGACGACCTGCTACGTGGACATCCCGGAGGTCGTCCGGGAGACGATCCGGAGCGTCGGTTACACGAGGGCCAAATTTGGTTTTGACTACGAGACGTGTGCCGTCATCACGGCTATCCAGGAGCAGTCGCCCGACATCGCTATGGGTGTCGACCGGGGCGGAGCCGGCGACCAGGGCATGATGTTTGGCTATGCTTGTCGGGAGACGCCGGAACTGATGCCCCTGCCCATTATGCTGGCTCACCGCCTCTGTATGCGGGTGGCCCAGCTTCGGAAAGAAGGCATATTGGAGTATCTCCGTCCGGATGGGAAGTCCCAAATCACCATCGAGTACGAGGACAGTACGCCCCTCCGGGTCGATGCGGTCGTCCTGTCCGTTCAACATAGTCCTGCTGTCGACATGGGGACCGTGCGAGAGGACATCATCGAAAAGGCCGTCGAGGCCGTCATTCCCCGTCATTGGATCGACGAGCGGACCAAGATTTTCGTGAACCCTACGGGTCGATTTGAGGTCGGCGGGCCCCGGGCCGACACGGGTCTGACAGGCCGCAAGATCATGGTCGACACATACGGTGGCCGGGCCCACCACGGCGGTGGCTGCTTCTCCGGGAAAGACCCCACGAAGGTCGACCGCTCGGCCAGCTACATGGCCCGGTATATCGCCAAGAACCTGGTAGCGGCCGGCGTAGCCGATGAACTGGAAATCCAGCTTGCCTATGTTATCGGGGAGCCGGACCCCGTCTCCATCATGGTCGATACCTATGGCACGGGTCGGATTGCTGATGTGAAGATCCTGAAACTCATCCGAGAATTCTTCCCATTGACGCCGCGAGGTATTATCGAACACCTGAACCTGCGGCGGCCGATCTATCGGAAGACGGCCGCTTACGGCCACTTCGGACGGGAGGAACCCGAATTTACCTGGGAGCGGACGGACATGGCAGCCGAGATCGCCCGTGCGGCCGGTCTGGCGTAAGGATTCGGGGGGTCGGCCATTCGGCGGTCGGCAGTCCGCAGCAGGAGAGATTGGGGACGATGGAAGTGCCCCAGGTTCGCTTTATCGCAATGAGGGGAGAGCCTAGGCCTCTGGCCTGCAAGGTGGGCCGACGTCCTTGTCGGCCCGTCCGGTCGCCTCGGAACCTCTCGAGCCCTTTCCTCCGACTGCCGTCTCGATGGCCGAATTCTCGAATTCCCGCACCCCGGGTTTGAGGTCCGTGATGGTTTACGACGTGCGTGACTTAGCCATGGCCGATGTCGGCCGGGCCCGTATTGAGTGGGCCCGTCGGTTTATGCCCGTCCTCGAACGTATCCGGGAACGATTCCGCCGGGAACGCCCCCTCGAGGGGCTTCGCGTCTCGGCCTGTCTGCACGTGACGTCCGAGACGGCCAACCTCATCGAGACCCTCCAAGTCGGCGGGGCCCAAGTGCGTCTCTGTGCGTCGAATCCCCTGAGCACCCAAGACGACGTCGCCGCCGCCCTGATCGTCCATGCCGGCGTCGAGGTCTTCGCTATCAAAGGTGAAGACGCCGAGACCTACTATAAACACATCCATGCGGCTTTGGAGCAGCGCCCCCACGTGACCATCGACGACGGGGCGGACCTCGTCACGACGCTACATACCCAGCGGCGTGAACTCCTCCCGGACGTCATCGGTGGGACGGAGGAAACGACGACGGGCGTGATTCGCCTCCGGAGCATGGCCCGGGAAGGCGTCCTGGCCTATCCCATCATCGCAGTCAATGACGCCATGACCAAGCACATGTTTGACAATCGCTACGGGACGGGCCAGAGTACCCTGGACGGTATCATCCGGGCGACCAACCTCTTGATTGCGGGGACGACGGTCGTCGTCAGCGGATACGGCATGTGCGGCCGGGGTGTCGCCATGCGGGCGCGCGGCTTGGGAGCCCACGTGATCGTCACTGAGGTCGACCCGCTCCGGGCCTTAGAGGCCGTCATGGACGGCTATGAGGTCACACCCCTCTTAGAAGCTGCTGCCCGGGGGGACGTTTTCATCACCGTGACGGGCAACAAGCATGTCCTCCGACGGGAGCACTTCGAGCGCATGAAAGACGGGGCCCTCCTGGCGAATGCCGGCCACTTTAACGTCGAGATCGATATCCCGGCGCTCGTTGGGATGGCCGTCTCACGCCAGGTCCTACGGCCCTTTGTCGAAGAATTCCGCTTAGCCGATGGTCGGCGCCTCTACCTGTTGGCCGAAGGCCGGCTCGTGAACTTGGCCGCCGCCGAGGGTCATCCGGCGGCCGTCATGGACATGAGTTTCGCGAATCAGGCTCTCTGCGTCGAGTACTTGGCCCGGTCGGGTCGGTCCCTGGCACCTCAAGTCTATCCGGTCCCCCGAGAGATCGACGAGCAGGTCGCTCGGCTCAAGCTAGCCGCCATGGGCAAGGTCATCGACGAACTGACCGACGAACAGCGGGCCTACTTGGCATCCTGGCAAGAGGGTACCTAAGCATCGGATCCCATCGTCCTGAGGTCAGGTCTCGGGCCATCGGTCTCGGGTCTTAGGGATTGGGGGTCAGGGGTCTAGTGTTCTCCAGATTCCTGAATCTCGATCCCCGACCTTTGAAGACCCCACACTCAGCCCATGCAAGGGCCTAGTGCTTGGGATCCGGGACCACCTCTCAGGGAGTTCGCGCTCGAGACACGAGACCCTTACCTCGTGAGGTCCTCAGATGGATTCACTGGCAGGTCGTGAGATTCCAACGCACGAGCCGACTTACGACGAGCGGCCCTGGGGAACCTGGGAGCTCTTGGGGATGGGACCCGACTATAAGGTCAAACGCTTAGTGGTCCGGCCGGGTCACCGCCTGAGTCTCCAGTATCACCACTATCGGAGCGAGCACTGGGTCGTCGTCCAGGGAGAGGCTCTCGTCCAGCGAGATGGCGAGACGCTCTATCTAAAGCCGGATGAGGGCTGTTACATTCCGGCCCGGGTCGCTCACCGGGTCACTAACCCGGGGGCAGAACCCCTTGTTATCGTCGAGGTCCAGTTCGGACACTGCCGGGAGGACGACATCGTCCGCATCGAGGACGATTATGGCCGAGCCACGCCTGCGCGATAAGCTTCATGCCGTCATCATGGCCGGCGGTCGAGGGGAACGATTCTGGCCCCTCAGCACATACCGCCGTCCTAAGCCCTTCGTCGAGGGTCTCTTCTCCCGAAGTCTGTTCCGCATGACCGTCGAGCGGGTCTTGCGGGCCCTACCGCCGGGGCGACTCTGGGTCGTCGTCGGGTCCGACCACCGGGCGATGGTCCGGGCCCAAGCGCCGGAAATTCCGTCCAAGCAGGTCCTCGTCGAACCGATGGCCCGGGACACAGCCGCTGCCATCGCCTATGCGGCCTTGGTCCTGGAGCAGACCCACGGGCCCGACGCCCTCATGCTGGTCCTACCCTGCGATCATTGGATCCAACCGGTGGACAGTTTCTGGGCGACCGTCGACGTCGGCTTGGAAGTCTTGGCCGACGCATCGGACTGGGAGGTCGTCTTCGGGATCCTCCCTACCCGGCCCGAGACGGGCTACGGCTACATCCAGATCGGCGTTCCCTTGCGCCCCGACGTCTATGGAGTCCAAGCCTTTCATGAGAAGCCGGACATCGTCACAGCTCATCGATATTTGGTACAGCGCGACTTCTACTGGAATTCGGGGATTTTCCTGTGGCGGGTCGGTCGCATTTTAGAACTCCTGGAACGGCATTTACCGGACACCTATGAGGCACTCCGGGCGTGTATCCGTCGGTGGGGGGACCCCGGATTCCCCTTTGCCCTGGAAACCGCCTACGAGCAGATCCGTCCCATCTCCATCGACTATGGGGTCATGGAGAAGGCCGACGGGATCGTGATGGTGACGGCCCGCTTTTTATGGGACGACGTGGGTCAATGGGAGGCTCTAGAAAGGCTTCCCACCGACACGGACGTTGAGTCCAATCGGGTCTGGGGTCCGGCCACGCTTGTCGATGCCCGCAACTGCATCGTCGTCAACACGTCCGGCTGGGTCGCCGTCGTCGGCCTCGACGACGTCGTCGTCGTCCACGACCGGGGCCGCATCCTGGTCATGAAAAAGGGCCGGGGGGCCCACTTGAAGGACCTGGTCCGTCAGCTCCCGCCGGAGACCGTCGAGGCGTGAAGCCGAGTGTCGGGTCCTGAGCGGGGGTATCGGTTTAGGGATCAGGGGAGACCTGAATCCCGTTCCCGGTCCTCGATCTACCGGAGTTGGAGCAGTAGAAACCAGGCCAGCATCAGGACCGTCAGGATCAGGCCCTCGAGGGTCCATCCAATCCCTGGAAATCGGGCCATCGCCAAGACTGTCAGGAGAGGCCCGCTCCAGTAAACCAGGCTGGGCAAGACACTGAGGAATCGTGGAACCCACGGGTCTGTCTGCAGATGGCCGAGACCTGCTAAGAGAGTCGACGGGATCAAGAGGGCCAGGGTCTCGGCGGGCTTCCAGAGAGCCAACCCCAGGGGCACCAGGAGCCGGCCCCACCGGACGGCTGGATGGGCCGAGGCCGTCAGGGCGAGGACCCCATAGAAGATCCCAAGGACGATCAGGCTCCATCGGAAGGCGGCCCCGCTGAGGACCCAAGACCCGAAAACCCAGTAAGCCTGGTCCTGGTCGGTAGCGGATTCCGACGGGGTCTCGACGACCTGAAGGAGCCACCGAGCGTAGCGGTCCAGACGTTCCGCAGAAGCTTGCTCGATGCGATCGGACTGACTGTGGTAGGCTGGGTAGAATCGGACGAAGGAAGCGTCTGCCACGAAGATGGACGGGACGCCGACCCGTGCGAAGGGGGCGTCGTCACTGGCGAAGGGAATCCGCACGTTCCGGATGGCCCACTGGTAGGGATAGCTCAGGTAGGGATCTCCCAACCGAGGCGCCAGACTGGCCGTCTGGGCTGTCCGTAGGGAGTGCCTCACGAGCCACGGGGGTGCTAAGGGATGTGCGTGGCGCGAGCTCCAGGGATATCGGAACGTGTGGAAACACGAGGTGCCCTGGGACCAACCGACCATTTCGAGGCTAAGGTGACCCATGAGGTGGGGAATGGGCTTAGCGTCGCCAGTGGCGTAGCGGTGGGCATACAGGGTCGAACCCAGGAGGCCGGTTTCCTCACCGTCCCAGAAGCCCAGGACGACCGGCCTGGGGGGTATGTGTCGAGACCAGTGCTCGGCCAGGGCCAAGAGGAGTCCTACGCCCGTGGCATTGTCCAGGGCACCCGGACTCCCGGGCACGGTGTCGTAATGAGCGCTGAACAACCAGCCAGGTACCTCGGCCGGCTCGGGCCACACGGCGATGACGTTGACATACCGTTGGACCCCGACGGTGAAGGGCTGGACCTGAACCTGCCATCCCGGCAGAGCCGTCAGCGTTTCGACAATATAGGCTCTTGCTCGGTCGTGGGCCGCCGAGCCAGGCACGCGAGGCCCCAAGGCGGCCAGCCGGGCCGCATGACGCCATGCGACGGCTCCCAGGGTCGTCTCTGGCTCCGACCCGACGGGACCGCCGTACATGAGCGCCCCCCATCCGATGCAGCTCATCACGATTCCTAGCATCGTGAGGTAGACGAGCCAATAAGCAAGTCGGGCAGGTGGGCAGATAGGCGGGTGAAGTCCGGGCACTTCCTGGGGGATGGCCCTAAGCGCTCGGGATGCCCGGATGACAACTGGCGTTCAGCCGGATCCCTCCACCTGACAACCGGTGTCTGGACGGGGAACCGTCGCCATGCCAGTCAGCGTTCCCGGGGCGAAGACCCCTGTCCTAGGGTGAGTGACCCGCCGGGTCGCCTCTACACGGGGCCACCCGAAGGAATTACCCTTACCTTACGCCACCGGCTCATCGACCTATTTGCCTACCGGCCGTATGGGCATATTTCCATGTTTCGAGACCGGCGCCTTCTCATCCTGTTTCTGATCATCCTGGCCCACCTGATCGGCTTCGGGATCATCATTCCCTTTTTGCCATTGTATGCGACGCGCCTGGGCGCTTCGCCTTGGCAGGTGGGCTGGCTCTTCGCTTCTTATTCTATCGCTCAGATGTTGGCTTCACCCTTCCTGGGGGGGCTGTCTGACCGCTACGGTCGGCGGCCTATCCTGATGGCCAGCCTATGGACGACCGCCCTGAGCTTCGTGATCTTGGCCTTGGCCGACCGCCTGGGGCTCCTGTTTGCGGCCCGCATCATCGACGGCCTCGGGGGTGCCAGCATCCCGACGGTCCGGGCCTACATCGGGGACATCACGGAGCCCCAGGACCGGGCCCGGGCATACGGGCTTCTGGGGGCGGCCTTTGGGATCGCTCTCGTATTGGGACCGGCCCTGAGCGGCGGGCTGGCCCACTGGGGGCCGGCCGCCCCGGCGTGGGGCGCAGCGGCCTTAAGCCTCCTGGCCCTCGGGGCGACGTGGCTGTGGCTCCCCGAGACAGTCCACCGAGCCAGCGCCCGGGCCACCTATCGTTGGTCCGACTTCCAGCAGGTCCTCCGCCAGCCAGTCGTCGGCTACCTGTTAATTACGGACTTCCTGTACTGGAATGCCTCGACGGCCTATCAGACGACGTTCCCCCTATTCGGGCAGGCCCGTTTTCATCTGAACGTCTCACAGGTCGGCTACCTGTTAGCCCTCGTCGGAGCCCTGGGGATCCTAATGCAGTTGTACCTGGTCGGCCCTATCGTGCGGCGTATCGGTGAGCGAGCCGCCTTGACGTACGGGTTTGTCTTGATGGGCCTCGGCCTGGTGGGGATCGGGTTCACGCACCGTTTGGGGACCTTGGTCGCATTGATCTTCCCGACGGCCCTGGGGGCCAGTTTGGGTCTGCCGTCGTTGATCGCCCTCATCAGTCAGACGGGTCCCCCGGAACACCAGGGCCGCATCCAGGGCGTATCCAGTAGTCTGGAAAGCCTCGCCCGGGTCGCCGGCCCCGTGTGGGGCAGCGGCCTGTTTCAATGGGTCGGCCCGGGAGCGCCCTATGTCTCAGCCGGCCTCTTGACGTTGGCCACGGGCACTTGGGCGGGCCATGTCCTGGCCGCTCGGTTCAAAGGCGCTGGTCGGTGGATCGGTGGGCCAGTCGGCCGATAGGCCTGCGTGGAGGAAGCCCGGACGCCGTCTGGCGTCCGGGCATAGAGCCTGTTAGTAGGGCCAGTGGAGGCCAAGAGCCCTGCTTAGAAAGACAGCCATCTGGCCCCGGGTCAAGGGTGTGTCGGGACAGTACTGAGTCGCCGTACAGCCGGTGGTAATGCCGGAAGCGACCAAAGCTTCGATGTGCTGATAGAAGGGGTGTGCTGGTGGGACATCGGTGAACGTCGGGCTCCCGGGGGCTGGACTGATTTGTCGCCGCCAGAATACGCGGACAGCCTTAAACCGAAGGGCCGACGTCGTAGCGTTGCCCAAGTCGACGTTCACGACATAATGCCGGGGCACCAGGGTCGAAGGGTTCAGTGTCCGAATAGTATGTTCAGGGCTGAAGAAAATCGCAGTGCTGGTGCATCCGGGTGTGCCGGAAGAAGATACAGACGCTACATCCGTAAAGGTAGGGCTTGTGTCTCCCTCGTAGTAAGTAAGATACATGGTAATGTCATTGGCAGCATCCGTGTCGCAGTAGAAGATGCGCAAGACACCGATCGAGATGCCGGCGTCCAACGCCAGGGGGGCCCAGAAGAGCTGCGTTCCCGCCGTCTTATAGATATATCCAAGACCGGCATAGCCATATGTCGTTGCCGAATCACGGGGTTGAAAATCTGCTGACGGCACATAGGTGTAAAAGTAGTCGGACCCAAACGTGTTCGGCGTAATGTTTTCATCCGGCCCTTCGCCGGGACCTAAGACGGTAAACGGGACCTGCAGTTGGATCGCGCCCGGCTCCGACCCCCGGCCGGCGTCGCCGGTCGGGGCTTGCGCCGATAGCCGGGAGTGAAGGCTGAGGCCGCCTCCGACCAAGAGGAGGCCGAGGCTCAGGGTCATCAGAAAGACCCGGTGCGTGAGTAAACGCCGTCGGCGCATGGTTTCCGCTCCTTATAAGGCATAAAGCCTCTTCCGGGACTTTACGAGACTTTATGGGTAGGCCTTTTGTAGTGCGGTTTCCGGCGAGCCGGTGAGGGACCTACCGACCGCATTCCCTCAGGCTCTATGATCGTACCGCCGGTCGATTTGTTGCTTGAAGTCTGGTCGCCTCAATAATAAGGCGATCCCATAGGGAAGTTGGCCGATGGACTCATGCGCCCGCAAGTCGGTCGGCCGGGGCAAGGCCCCGATCAGCCGATGGGTCCAGGGGCCCTCGGGCAGGTCATGACATTCGTAAAGACGCCTATGGGCAGATTCCGTGCGATGAGGCAGTGGGGGCTCCTCGTCCTCGCCGGGTGGCTGTCGTACGGGGTCGCCTGCGGCAAGAAGGGCCCGCCTCTGCCACCCCTGCCGCAGATCCCGTCGGCCCCCTCGGATTGGGGCCTCCGATGCATCGGTTCGGCCTGCGGCCTCTGGATGGCTCCCCCGGACCGCAATACGGACGGTTCCCGACCGGTCCGCATCGGATGGGTCCTGCTGGTCGCCGACGGAGCGTCCCCGCCCTTCCAGCCCGAACGAGCCTTGGCCGCCTGGCGATTCTCGCCGTCTGAGGTCTATCCGAACGGTCGCGTCTGGTGGGGGGCTCTGGCCCGATGGCCGACCGAGTGTGTTCGGCTTGTCCTCCTGAATCACCGCCGGAAGAGTGGCCCACCGACGGAAGCCGTGTGTCCGGTGTCCCCCGAAGACGGGCTCCCCCCGGACGTGCGGGTCGATACGACGCCCCAGGGCATCCGTTTGAGCTGGCCGGAGAGCCCATCGCCGGTCGTCTTAGAAGTCTACCGGATCCAGGGCGATGGGCCCGGCCCGGGCCGGGCCTGGCCCTGGTCGCCTTACGCCGTCGTCGAGGCGGGCCAGACCGCCTGGACCGACGAGGGCGTGCGAGACGGCGAGTCGTGGACGTACGGCGTCCGCCGCCAGACCCGACGGGATGCTCACCTGTGGGTCGCCTCGACGACCCGAACGGTCGGCCCGATCCGCTATGAAGACGTGTTCCCGCCGCCCCCGCCGGATCATCTCACCGGCTTCGTCGAGGCCGACCGCCTGGTCCTCGTGTGGGACCCCGTGACGGCGCCCGACTTGGCCGGCTACTTCGTGTATATGCGGCCGGTCGGCGCGCCGGCCTGGGAACGTTTGAACGACCGCCCGACCGCCCTGACCCGCTATGAGGTCCACCCGGCCGGAGCTGCCGACTGGAAGGGACGGGTCGAATTTGCTATAACATCCGTAGATCGCAAAGGCAACGAAAGCCCTAAGAGCTTAACGTGGGCCTACGGGAATTCGGGAATTCGGCAGTCAGCCAAATGGGCAAGAGGCTACGATTTACCTACCGTCGGACTCCCGAATTTTCCGGATTCCCCAATGGGGGGACGATGCACGCACTGAAGGGGGTCAAACGCCTGATCACTGTCGATACGGCGCCGTACCTAACGGTCAGCCTCTATCTCAACGTCGACGGTCGGCACTATCCGAAACGGGAGTACGAAAGCGAGCTAAAGGACCTCGTTCGTCATGCGATAGACGACCTCAAGTCTTATCCGACCGACATTCAACGAGCTGCCCGTCGGGACCTCGAGCGGGTCGAGCGTTACGTCCGCGAGGAGTTTGTCCGGGGAGACGCCCGCCTATTGGTCGTGTTCAGTTGCGAGCCGGCCCACCTCTTTGAGGTCTTCGCCTACGGTATTTCCATTAAGAGCCGCCTCGTGCTGTATCCGAAGGGGCCTTACGTGACGCCCCTCCTCATCGCCCTGGCCGGGTCCGCCGACACGCTGGCTGTCATGACGAATCGTGAGATGGCCCGCGGGTTCTTCTACCAAGCCGGCCGTCTCGAGGAGATCGTTCAGGTCCGAGAGGAGGTCCCGGCTCAAGTCCGGTACGGGGGCTTCAAGGGTTACGAAGAAAAGCGCATCAGCCGGCATATCGAGGAGCATGTCCAATGGCACCTGAAACGCACGGCCGAGGTCGCCCGGGGGTGGTTCGAGCTGTACCAGCCAGACCTCGTCCTGCTCATGGGTCCTCCGGAGTTAACGTCGGGCTTGACCCGATGGCTCCCCCCGGAGATGACCCAGCGTCTGGGCCCCCCCATCGATTACTTCGTCGAGACGGGCGGACTCAAGGAAATCCAGGCTCGCATCGAACAGGCTGTCATGCAGTACGAACGCCAGCGGATGGAACGCTGGGTCGACCAGCTTCTGCGGTCCGTCCCTCACAAGGCCGTCGTCGGTGTCGAGTCCACCCTGGAGTCCCTCAACGAATGGCGGTGCGCTGCCCTGGTCTTTGACCCCGACGCGACGATCCCGGGCGTGCAGTGTCCTGGCTGTGGCTACCTCGACCTGCGCTCGGAACGGTGTCCTCGGTGTGGCCAGGCGCTAAAGCCGATCCCGGACGTCGTCGTCGAGGCCGTCGAACTGGCCGTCCAACAGGGGGCAGACTTGTATCCTATCCGCCACGATGCGGCCCTCTTGGACCGTATCCATCGCATGGGCGCCTTTTTGCGGTTCTAAGAGCGTGACGAGACATTCGGCAATTAGGCCAGTCGAGACGGTTCGACTCGGATTACTGCACGCTGCTTTGCAGCCATCCCAGCCCCGCTGGCCAGAGGGGGGTCGATGGGGTGAGGTACGAGGCGCGGGCCGTACGCTCACCCTATACCTTACACCCCGCACCCAGCCCCGAAACCCAAGAGGAGGCCGACATGCCTATGACGTGGTCACGACGCTGTCTCATCGGCCTGCTGGCCGTCACGGTCGCCTTAAGCGTCGGATGCAAGTTCGGCGCCCGTAAGGAACAAAAGGAAGAAGCACCTAAAGAGACGGGGCAACCCGGCTTCTTGGGGGCCGTCAAGGCCATCCAAGAAGCCGGCGAAGCCGCTCAGAAGATGGCCGAACGCAAGCCCGTCGACCCTGTGAGCTTTCGAGACCTTCTGACCGTCCTCCCCGAGGCACCCGCCGGTTGGCAAAAAGAGGGAGACCCCGATGCTCGGACGGTCCAACTGGGAGACTGGAAGTACAGCTATGCCGAACAGTCTTTTAGGGCCGGCGAGGGAAAAGGGCACGTCGTCATCAAGGTCACCGACGGGGCCTACATTCCCATTCTATATCCGGCCTTTGCCTTCGCCGCAGGCTACTCCGAGGAATCCCTGGACTACTACCGGAAAGGGATCACATGGAAGGGCCATAAGGGCGTAGAAGAATTCTGGACCAAGGAGAAGCGAGGCCACATTAGCATGATGGTCGCCGAGCGGTTCATCGTCGAGGTCCAGGGTCATCACATCGATAACGCCCGAGTCCTTCACGACTGGCTGAATCGTATCGACACGGACAAGATGGTCCAATGGGCCCGGGCCGCCCAATAACAAAACGTCCCTCTCCCGCAAGAGCTCAGGGGCGATTCCAGCGGGCCCCCAGGTTCGGAGGACGCCGCTATCCGGGGCGGCGTCCGGACAGGGTGATACCCCAGACCTCGCTCTGGTGAGCGGGGATTGAAGGTTTTCGAGGACCCCTGCGCCGGCCGCCCCCTTGGGTGCTGATATAGGCGGTGTCGCCTTTTGAAGCTGGGAGCGAGGAGATTGACGGGTCGTCCCCTACCCTCCCCTGGGGAGGAGCCGGTTGTGACAGAGTCAACTGACAAGGCGGTCAGGGCACGGCGACGCTGCACTCTGACCGGTCGCGGGATGACGAAATGCCCGAATGTACCCATACTGTCAACATCCGGGACGGGTAGCCCCCGTTCCATTCCCCTACCTCTCGCTCACCTCCTTTTTTACCTCCTGCCCCTTGGCCCGGGGTTGGACCTCGTCGGGCGTGATAAGGCCGACGGCTGTCTGGGCCTCTCGGAGGGTCTCGTGGGCGATGGACCGGGCCCTCTGGGCCCCCTCGTAGAGGACACCCATCAAGTCGTCCCGGCGGGTCGCCCAGTCCTGACGGCGGGCCTGGATAGGTTCCAGAAATTCATTTAAATTTTTAAATAGAATCTGCTTACAGTCGATACACCCGATCCCAGCCCGCCGGCATTCGACGTTTACCTCGTCGATGTCCGACTGGGACGAAAAGACCTTGTGCAGGTCAAAGACAGGGCACACGTCGGGATTCCCGGGGTCAGTCCGACGGACCCGGGCCGGGTCCGTGACCATCGGGCGGAGCTTTTCCCAGACGACGGCCGGCGGGTCGCTTAGGTAAATGGCGTTGTGAAAGCTCTTGCTCATCTTGCGGCCGTCGGTACCGGGCACGCGGGGGACGGGCGTCAGGAGGGCCCGCGGCTCGGGAAAGACCGGGCCGTAGAGGTGATTGAAGCGACGGACGATCTCTCGGGCTAACTCCAGATGGGGGAGCTGGTCCTCGCCGACGGGCACGATTTCGGCCTTATAGAGGATGATGTCGGCCGTCTGCAGAAGGGGATAGCCCAAGAACCCGTAGGTGTCCAAGTTTTTCTCGACCAACTGTTGCTTCATTTCTTTGTACGTCGGGACCCGTTCCAACCAGGGAAGGGGTACGACCATCGA
>JANXAA010000210.1 GCA_025061865.1 Acidobacteriota bacterium
TTCGCCTCGAATCGGACCGAACGCTCGCCGGGTCAGACGAACCTGCTCTTGGCCCGGCTGACGACCTGGGCCCGGCAACAGTGGTGTCCGTGAGAAAGGGAGTCGGCACGCCGGCTGTCGGGAATGCGGGAATCCGGGAGGGCGCTGGTGGGACTCGTCTACCATCTAAACCCTGAACTACTATCTATTATCCAAACCCTTCTGCCTATTCGACCGAGAGCCTTCGGCGCGCCGGGACGATTATCCGAAGCGGCCCGTGATGTAGTCTTCCGTCTGGCGGACGCGGGGGTGAGTGAAGAGGTCGGTCGTGCGTTGGTACTCGATGAGGTAGCCCATGTAGAAGAAGGCCGTGTAATCGGACACCCGGCCAGCCTGTTGCATATTGTGGGTCACGAGGACGATGGTATAGTTTTCTTTCAAGCTGACCATTAAGTCTTCGATTTTCCCGGTGGCGATGGGGTCCAACGCCGAGCAAGGCTCGTCCATCAGGAGAACCTCCGGGTCGACCGCTAGGGCCCGGGCGATGCAGAGCCGCTGCTGCTGACCCCCCGAGAGCTGAAGGGCCGAGGCGTGGAGACGGTCCTTGACCTCATCCCAGAGGGCAGCCTGTCGGAGGCTCCGTTCGACAATCTCGTCCAAGACGGCCCGCTGACGGATGCCCATGATACGAGGACCAAAAGCGACATTGTCGTAAATCGACTTGGGGAAGGGGTTGGGCTTCTGGAAGACGAGGGTCACGCGCCGACGCAGTTCGTTGACGTCCATCGAGGGCGCGTAGATATCCTGGCCGTCCAGCAGGACCCGGCCCTCAATGTGGCTACCGTCGATCAGGTCGTTCAGTCGGTTGAGGCACCGCAAGAAGCTGGACTTGCCGCAACCAGAGGGTCCGATAACGGCCGTGATCTGATGACGGGGGATTTGAAAGGAAATATCGATCAGAGCAGGCTTCTCACCGTAGTAAAGAGACAAGTGCTGGATATCAAACACGGGGTCCGGGATGGGAGTCAAGACGTAGCGTTCCTCGGAGACCCGCATGGGGGTCGGTTCGACGGCCGCAGGTACGACTTCTCCCAGGGGCACGGTCACGGACGAACGGGCCGAATGGACGGTCATGACGCCTACGGAGCTGGGTTTGGGGATTGGGTGTTGGTGGTCGGGCGTCAGGGGTCTGGGAAGGGCTCGATCCTGCGCATCCCCACGCTGCATCCCTCACATCCCCACGTGGCATTCATCATAGGGCTCCCTGATGATAGAGGCGGCGGACGCGGTTGCGCAAGTGGATGGCCGTCAGGTTCAGGACGACGACGATGACGAGCAGGAGCAGGGTTGTATTGTAGACCATCGGCTGGGCGGCATCCACATTAGGTGACTGGAAGCCTACGTCGTAAATATGGAAGCCCAGGTGCATGAACTTCCGTTCCAGGTGGATAAAGGGGAAACGGTCGTCAATGGGTAAGTCTGGGGCCAACTTGACGACGCCGGTCAGCATCAGGGGGGCGACTTCACCGGTCGCTCGGGCGATGGCCAGAATCAGGCCTGTCAGGACACCTGGCGTGGCCGCCGGGAGGATCACGTGGCGGACTGTCTGCCACTGGGTAGCTCCCAGAGCGCGGGCGCCGTGCCGAATTTCAGGCTGGATGGCCAAGAGGGCTTCCTCGGTCGCGACGATGACGACAGGGACGGTCAGCAAGGCCAGGGTAAGGCTGGCCCACAGGAGGCCGCCTGTCCCGAAGACAGGCGTCGGGGCCATCCACGGATAAAAAGTCTGGTCGATGGCCGTCCCGATGGTGTAGATGAAGAAGCCCATCCCGAAGACGCCGTACACGATGGACGGAACGGCGGCCAGGTTGTTGACAGCGATGCGGATGACTCGGGTCAGCCAGCTTTGGCGGGCGTATTCCCGGAGGTACAAGGCCGTCATTACGCCGACGGGCACGACGGCGAGGCTCATGATGAGGACCATGCTGACGGTCCCGAAGATGGCCGGGAAGATGCCGCCCTCGGTGTTGGCCTCCCGGGGGTTTTCGGTGATAAGCGCCCAGTATCGTTGGGCATACAGGCGGATGCGCTCGCCCAGGCTCATCCGGTTAGCCGGGATGACGGTGACGATTTGAGCCAGGGGGATGCGGAGGGCCGTCCCGTCGGCGATCGCCACCTCCAAGACGTATTGCTGAAGCCGCTCCATGAGGGCTGCCCGTCGCAGAGCGAGGATTCCGTAAACTCCCTCCCATCGGGCCTTTTCGGCTTGCAGGGCCGCCCAAGCCGACGGGTCGGACACCGACCGATGGCGCAGGCGGAGTTCCCGGCGTCGGACTCTCTCTAGTCGGTCGTTGACCGCATCGATCTGACCCTCGACGTCTTGAAGCACCCGGCGGTCCTGGTGGACACTGGCGAAGAGTTCTTGCCAGACGGGGTCCCGGACGTCGACGGGGTCGATCAACGGCCTGTCACCGGCCCAGACTCGCCGGGGCTGACCAAAGGCGGGACCCCAGGCGAGACGCTCGATGCGAACGGCGTCGGGCGGATACTCCTGGCGGACGACGTCAGCCTCGTCGATCCACCGGAAGGCCGTCCCCCATAAGTCGCGGTTGCCGTGATGGAGAGCAATCCGGCGGACCGGCCGGCCCGTCGTCGGGTCCTGGACGGTCTCTCGAGACCACACTTCGCCAAGCCAGCGGGACCCGTCCCGAAGTTGGAAGTGCACGATACGCTTCTGCCAGAAAAGGCCCAGGCCGTAGGAGAAGACCAGGCCCAGCATGGCGACGGTCATCAAGAGAGCCATCACCAGGCTGGCCCCGCAGAGGCCCAGGAGGGGTGTCGCCTCCGCTCGCCAACGGGGAATCGTGCGCTTCCGCATCTTTGGTCCTCACACGCCGAAAGTCTCCCGGATGCGGGCTCGAATCAGGTCTCGGACGTGTCGAAAGGCGGCCAGCCGCTCGTCTTCCGAACCCTCGACGGCCCGAGGGTCCGGGATATCCCAATGGAGTTGGCGTCGAGCGGCCGGAAACACCGGACACGCCTCCCGGGCGATGTCGCATAAGGTCACGACGACGTCAAAGGTCATCCCGGCGAAGATATCGACCGATTTCGACCGCTGGCCTGTGATGTCGATACCGACTTCCTGCATGACCCGGCCCGTCAGGGGATGTACCGTCGAGGGCCGAGTCCCGGCGCTGTAAACCTCGAAGGCGGACCCACCCCAATGCCGCAAGAGGCCCTCAGCCATCTGGGACCGGGCCGAGTTCTCCGTACACAGGAAAAGGACTCGTGGGGCCATCGTATACCTCCGGAATCGGGAATTCGGCAGTTCGGGAATTCAAATAGATGGACGGTCGGCCCATGGGCCGTCGGCGAGACGGGTATCCCCAATACCTACGAACCTGAGCTGCGACCCCCGAGCCTACAGAGTATCCGAGAATGCGTTTTAGGCCGGACTCTATACCCAATGCGCCTGGCCCTTGGTCTATGTGCTATCCACCCGTCGAATCCCCGAACGGCCGCATGGCCGAACTCCCGGATTCCCGATCACCGTTGATAGTACTGTCGACGGACGCGCTCCCGGAGGAGTTCGGCGATCGTATTCACGACGATGGTAAACGCGAATAAGAGCAAAGCTGACAGGAACAGGACCCGGTAGTGTGTGTCGCCGACGGCCGCCTCCGGGAGCTCCACGGCCAGGTTCGCCGAGATGGTCCGGAACCCCACGAACGGCGAGGGGTCCAGGACCGGCGTATTGCCCGTCGCCATCAGGACGATCATCGTTTCCCCGACGGCCCGGCCAAAGCCGACCATGACGGCCGACACGATGCCCGATAGGGACGCCGGGATGACGATGGACCGGAGCGTCTGCCAAGGGGTCGCCCCCAAGGCCAGGGCGCCGGCGATCCAGTCCCGGGGGACGGCGGCGATGGCTTCCTCGGCGATGGAGAAGATGATCGGCACGACCGTATAGCCCATGGCGAATCCGACGACGAGGGCATTCCGCTGTTCATAGGTCCACCCCAGATGCTCCTGAAACCATCGATGGTAATTGCCCCCGAAGAGGACTTGCTCGATAGCTCGATTCAACGCCAAGCAAGTCAGGAACAGGGTCGTCAACCAGAGAGCGACGAGGACCAGCCTTAGACGGTCCTGCCGACTCCGCTCCTGGGGCTTCCAAGGCCACAGCCGCCATACCAGGGGACTCGTCAGGCCCCCGACCAGGAAGGCCCCATGCCAGACGAGGAGGGCCGGAAACCATGTCTCGGCTCGAGGCGCCAGCCATAGGCCCGCCACGAAGCCGAGGACGACACTGGGCAGGCCCGCCATTAGCTCGATCAGAGGCTTCAGTTGGGCCCGAACGGTCGGGTGCATGAACTGGCCCATATACAGGGCCCCGAATAGGCTCAAGGGAACTGCAAAAACGAGGGCATACAACGTTCCCTTGAGGGTCCCGAAGATTAGGGGAACGAGCGAGTACTTCGGCTCAAATTCCTGGGAACCACTGCTGGACTGCCACATAAACTGGGGACGGTCGTAACCTTCGTACCAGACCCGTCCAAACAGGGCCCGCAGGCTGACTTCCGGATGGGGGTCCCGCAGATGGTAGGGATGACCCCG
>JANXAA010000211.1 GCA_025061865.1 Acidobacteriota bacterium
ACCCCGCCCTTTTGAAATACCCCTTCGTGAGGCAACGATTCGTTGGACTTGATGGGTGAAAGTCTGGGCAGGGGCGTCGGCTTGAACCCGAAAGGAAGACAGAACGCTACATTCCCCCCTTTTCTTAGCCAGGTGAAGACCTGACATAAAGCCATTGTACTCCTCTGCGCACTATCCTTCAAGCTCTAAAGGCGTTACCCCGGACAGAGGGCCCGGCGAGGACGATACGAAAACGTCCCACTCAGGGCCGAATTGCCGGAGGACAAACAGAGGAAAGGTCCGGAACAGTGCATATACCGGTTGGAGGACCGTTTGAGAGAGAACCGGGATGGCCGTAATACAGAAAAAGGCACCACACGTTAGGCATCCGACAGCGAAGATGCCACACCCGATGGCCGAGGCCAGGACCAGGCGCACGATGAGGTAAAGAACGAACCCCCCCAGGTGGGAGACCATTAAGGTCCAGACGATCTTCAAGGCTTCGAAAGCCCCGACCTTCATCAGGTATTGAACGGGCACTACGAAATCCACCAGGAGCACGTTGAAGACGGTGCTAGCCAAGACCACCAGGATCAATAAGGCGAACCCGACGATGAGGACGATGAGGACCACTGGGTCTATGGATGCCCTATCCTCGTCTGCGTCCGAGGCTTGTATAGCCATCCCGTATCCTGCATCCCATCGACTCCACTCGAACGAGAAAGACCGAGATACTTCCGCAGATGTGGCGCGGAGTCCCTCCCCTGTCCGAAGGCGGCTCATGACTAAGACGCCGACGGGGACCGTAAGGGCGACCATGATCGCCAGAGCCACTAAGCCAAAAATGACCCGGAGGATAAAGTAGGAATGCGCAATGGCCCGGTGCTCCCGCCAAGGACGGCGGACTTCCGGTCGGTTCGTAGCGATGCAATCCAGGTAGGCAAAGGTCCCCCGCGCCGAGAGCCACATCAGCAGCAACACGAAGCCAATTCCCAGGACCAGCAAGATCCCACAAATAGCCAGGACTGCAGGGAGATATTCGCTAACCCGGCGCAAGACTTCCAGAAGGACCGCTCGGTCGAGTTGCTCGGCCCATCGGTGACCCCAAAAGTCCGGCAGGCCGATACTGAAGCCACCTTCACCGAGGCCTTGTAAAAAGCTCCAAAAGCCAAAAGTCAGCCAGCGACCGACGCCGAAGGGTCGAAAGAGGACCTGCCGGACGTGCGACCAGGCCGGCGGGAGTGCTTCCAGGACCCGAACGTCGACTCTTGCCAAGCCCCCCCTCCCAAACGCTACCATATGCCTGAGGCGAGAGCCGTCCCGCCGGCGCTTTCGGCCGATATGCGCCATGGGCGGCTGAACCCGACGTTAGATAACATATTTACTATACCCCAAGGGGTCCCTGGGGGAAGGGTCCATTATCCCAATCTCGCTTTAGCAAGCAGGGCTCAGAAGTTTTCGGCAACCCCGTTTGAGGGTCGCGCCTGGGGTAGCGTACAGGAACTGCGATGGCAGACACAAAGCCGGTGGACTTCATTCGATCTGAGCTCCGAAAAGGCATGGGTCTCCCGAAATGCCGGAAGTGCGGCTGTATGCAGGAGAGCCTGGAGGGCTTGCAAGCTCTCCTCCCGTCTCTGCAAGGCGAAGCATTCTCGGACTTGCTCGCAAACATCGAGTCCTGGCTGAAGCAGATGGAGCCGATCAAGTATGCCTGCCTCGGTTGTGATGATTGCTTCCCGGCGGTGGCGATGAACGCTCTTCATCGAGCCTTTCCGGAGGTCGGGGAATCTCAGGCACTCAGCTGCGCTTTTGAGATGAGCGAGCATCACTGGCCTGCGGTTGCGGGAGAGTATTTTGCGTTCTGCGAGGGTCCAGGATGCCCGGTTGCGGTTTCCACCCTGGCCAGCATAGAACTGGCTGAGAGACTTGCCCGTGTTAGACCCAGAGAACTTTGTATCGTCGGGAAGACCGAGACAGAAAACATCGGCATCGACAAGGTTGTGAAGAATATCGTTACCAACCCAACGATTCGCGTTCTCCTGCTCGTCGGGAAAGATCCGAAGGGCCATCAAAGCGGAAGAACTCTTCTTGCGCTGTGGGAAAACGGTGTGGATGAAAACATGAGGGTCATCGGTTCGCCTGGTAGGCGCCCCTTTCTGAGAAACGTAGTGCCTGAAGAGGTCGAAGTCTTCCGAAAGCAGGTACAGGTCGTGGACATGATCGGGTGCGAAGCTGAGGAGAGAATCGTCGAAGAGCTCCAGGAGCTCCCTCAGCGGCTTAACCTTTCCTGGAGCTGGGAAGAAACCGGAGAAACAGCAAGACCTGTTCGGATTTCAGAGGTGCCGATCCTTCACGCAGAACGACCTGCAAGAGTCGAGATGGACCCGGCGGGCTATTTTGTGATCCTACCCCGACCCGAAAAGCAGATGATCGTCGTCGAGCATTATTCTTACGATAACGTGCTCCAACGAGTGATCGAAGGCAAGGATGCACGAAGCATTTATTGGACGATCATTAGGAACGGCTGGGTCACGCAATTGAGTCATGCTGCTTATCTTGGCAAGGAGTTGGCGAAGGCGGAGCTGTCGATCAAGCTCGGCCTGAAATACGTTCAGGATGGGGCATAAAGAAATGACCTGTCACCTCACAGAGCCGCGCCCGACTCGTGAGAATCCTGAAGCGATTCGGTGTCCGACCTATCTGTCGACTTGCCCATCGGCCTAAGGACAGCTGCCTGTATACTCTCCCGTCATTTGTGACTCCCTGGAAAACTGGTAGCCGAGGTCGTCTGTGCGTGAGGCAGTCCGACGTCCAGGAGCGCCTGATGAGCCGTTTGGGGGACTGCTTCGATACACGGTGGCAGGCTATGGAGGTGGCTTAGCTCTTGGGGTCCTTTTCGACGGGCTGGGTTGGGAGCGGAGCGGCCTCGGCCAGTGGGCCGTACGCACGCTGGCGGGGGAGGGCGAAAGTCTCGGGGAGGGCTTCTTTGCCTTGCGACGGCGGTTCGCCAGGGCGACAGGCTCCATGGCTGAGGCCTACGGATGGGGCAAGGCCCTGGGCATGGCCGTACCCTGGGGAATCGACGCCGGGAGCCGGCTCCTCGGGGTCGACGTCTACGGCGTGGAGGGCTTTTACATACCTTACTTCTATGCTCTGGGCGACCAGATCGGAGCGAACCTGGCCGGCCTGGTCTACCTGCGGCGGACGACCGGGCGCTGGGGGTCAGCCCTGGGGGCATACGTCCAGCATCCCGTCATGCTGGCCAGTCTGGCCATCGTCCTGCTGGTCCCGTTGGGACTGTTGACGGCCCGCCTCCTGGGCTTCCAGCCGACGACGCAGGTCTACACGGCCCTCGAGACCATCGCGGCCAACCTTTGCTGGGTCCCGCCCCTGGTGGGATGGATCGCCGACAAGCTCCGTGGGCAGCATGGGCCATGAGGGCATACCGCAGACCCCTGCCCCTCCAAGGGGCCCAGGGCTGCCCCGCCAATTGGCCTTTGCCCGTAATGGCGACCCCGCCCGGTTGATCTCAGGCGGTAATGGAGGCCTTAGGTCGTAGGGTAAAGAACGATAAGCAATCGGTCGTTTTCTTGAGCGATGAAGGCCGCGCTGCTCGATAGGTGGCGCGCCCGGGGGGACTCGAACCCCCAACCGGTGGATTAGAAATCCACGGCTCTATCCGGTTGAGCTACGGGCGCCTGGTCGGGGCGAGAGGATTCGAACCTCCGACCCTCTGCTCCCAAAGCAGATGCGCTACCCAGCTGCGCCACGCCCCGATGACTTCTCTGCTAAGTTAGCGCCCGGCCACTTATAGCGCAAACCGTCGTATAAGATTAAATCCGAGCCGGGGTTTAGACGTCGTCGTCCCCGGCAGGTAGCGGTCCAGCGTGGACCACACCTGATTCGTGATGAGAAGCGTAAAGACGTGGCCGCCGATCTCCTTCTGGACCCCGACGCCCCAGCTCGTATGAGACCGGCCCTGGTCGTCCCGGACCCGGAAGCCGGACACGATGGGCGTAACTTCTCCGACTAAACTGATATCTTCGGTGATTCGAAAGGCAGCCCCGAGCCCAATAGCGAAAGTGTGGTCCTCGTCGGTCGGAAACGGCGCCGGGTTCGCCACGAACGAGGGCGCTACGGTCAGGCTCAGGCGGCCCAGGTCGGCCCCAGCGACGACCTGGACGGCTGGCCGGACCTTGCCGTCGACCCGACGGTTGAAGTCCCTGTCCGTGCTGAAGTTGACCGAGCCCCGGACGGCCAGGTGGGTCGTGAAGGGACCCTCCGTGGGCGTCCAGCCGAAGCGAGTCCAGACTTCAAAGTTTTTATTGGCCACGGCCCGGTAAGCCCCAAGCGTCCAGAAGTCTTTGAGGCCCCACACGAGGCCATAGCCGACCCACACGAGGGTATCGAACCCGAATAGGTTGTTGAGATTCGGTCCCTCCTCTCCGAGCAAGCCGTCAGCCCGGTGAGTGAGGTAAAACTCGAGGGTTCGGCTCTCGACCATCCGGTTGGACTCGAGGGCGATAAATTGAGACGCCTTGACGGCCTGGGCGCTGGCGCCGGACGCCATCGCCAGGACGGCCCCGACGGTCACTGTCAGCAACCG
>JANXAA010000212.1 GCA_025061865.1 Acidobacteriota bacterium
CGAGACTTTATAGACGGAGCCGCCGAACTTGCCGCCGGCATGCAGGGTCGTCAGGACGACTTCAGCGGCCGGCCGACCGACCTCGGGATGGACGTCGACCGGAATGCCCCGGCCGTTGTCGACGACCGAGAGACTCCCGTCCACATGAATCGTGACCTGAATCTCGGTGCAGAAGCCGGCCTGGGCTTCGTCGACGCTGTTGTCGATGACCTCGTAGGCCAAGTGGTGGAGACCCCGGATGTCCGTACTCCCGATGTACATGGCAGGGCGCTGACGAACGGGTTCCAGGCCCCGGAGGACCTGGATCGCTTCCGCCGTGTAACCCTGCCCATCGGGCGTCGAGACCGTCCTTACCGCCTTTGTCGCCATCGGCCTCCCCTCGTCACGAAGCCATGCGTAGACCCCTCCAGGACCGATGCCATTAAGCGGGGTAAGGAACCATCCGAAAACGCCGGACGTCCCTGGGGAGGTCTTCAGGAGGTGAAAATTACGTCGATTTATGATAATCCCCCTCCCTGCCCGATGCAAGCACAGGCCAGCGGTCTACGCCCTCTGACCCGAGTCGTGACCTACAAAGCATAGATGGAGTCGGTGGGCCCCATCGAGCAGGGGGTCTCCCGCCCCGCATCCCATCAACCCCGCCGGAGTGCCTTTTAAATCCTGGGTGTTCGGTCTTGGGGGCGGGCACTTAAAAGGCCGTGTGGACAGAGCGCAGGCCCCTTGTGAATTTGAACTCTGGACGTTAGGTCGTAGGTGCGGGACATGGGGGGCCCAGGGATCAGGGGGTCTGGAAGTAGGTCTCCCTGACCCCTGACAACCCAACCCCACAGACTCAGACGAACCAAGCACTGAGGAGTGATCCTCCATGGGTGGCTCGACCTCACCGAATATCGAGAATTATCCCCGTGTCCGCCTTCAAGAACCCGCAGTCAGGGTGGCGTCAGTCCCCGGTCGAGCATGACCGGTATCTAATAGGACGGTTCCCGATCGGCCCTGGGTTATTTGCTACTCGCCACCGTCTGCAGGTGGGGGAGGACACTTTCCAGGTACTGGGTCGAGAAGCGTCCCTGGTGGAAGGCCTCGTCCTCTAGAATTTGCAGGTGGAGCGGAATATTCGTCCGGATCCCCTCGACCCGAAGGAGCGTCAAGGCTCGGGCCATCCGAGCGATGGCCTCCGCCCGGTCTTCGCCCCAGGCGATGACCTTGGCCAGGAGGGAATCGTAGTACGGCGGGACCCTATACGGCGAATACAGGGCTGTGTCGATACGTACGCCGAAGGTCTGCGGGGCGATATAGCGGGTCACGGTTCCAGCCGACGGCATAAACGTCCAAGGATCCTCGGCGCAGACCCGGCACTCGATGGCATGGCCTCGGATCTGGAGATCGGCTTGGGTCCAGGGGAGAGCTTCGCCGGCGGCGATCCGGATTTGCTGGCGAACGATGTCGATGCCTGTGATCATCTCAGTCACAGGGTGCTCCACCTGAATACGGGTGTTAGCCTCGATGAAGTAGAAGTGGCCGTCCCGGTCGACCAAGAACTCCAGGGTCCCGGCGTTGACGTAGCCGACGGCCCGGACCAGTCGCAGGGCCGCCTCACCGAGCTCCTGGCGGAGCTTCGGGGTCAGGACCGGCGACGGGGCCTCTTCGATGACCTTTTGATGCCGCCGCTGGATCGAGCACTCCCGCTCGAACAGGTAGACAGCGTTTCCATAGGCGTCCGCCAAGACTTGAACCTCGATGTGGCGGGGCTCGATCAGATACTTTTCCATGTAGAGGTCTGGTCGGCCGAATGCCCGGGCCGCCTCGGCCTGAGCTGTCCGGAAGGCCGTCTCCAGCTCCCGTTCACCCCGAACGATACGCATCCCCTTGCCACCGCCGCCGGCGGCCGCTTTCAAGAGAACAGGGTAGCCCAATTTGCGGGCAAGCTTCCGGGCTTGCTCCTCGTCCTCGACGGTACCCTCTGAGCCGGGAATGACCGGGACACCCACCTCAAGGGCCAACTGCCGGGCCTGGGCCTTATCGCCCATCTTGCGGATCGCTGTCGCCGGTGGGCCGATGAACCGGATGTGGCAACTCTCGCAGATCTCGGCAAAATCGGCGTTCTCCGAGAGAAAACCGTAGCCCGGGTGGATCGCTTCGGCGCCAGTGATCTCGGCGGCGCTGATGATGTTCGGGATGTTCAGGTAGCTTTCCGTCGCCGGCGGGGGACCGACACAAATGGCCTCATCGGCCAGGAGGACATGCATGGCCTCCCGGTCAGCCTCGGAGTATACCGCGACCGTCCGGATCCCCAAGTCCCGACAGGCGGCAATAATACGGACGGCGATCTCCCCACGGTTGGCAATTAAGACCTTTCGGAAGACCACGGCGGCCTCATGTAAGGCAGTAAGACGATAGGGCAGTCGACCAGGAAGGACAGGCGTCTATCCCCCCTGGGACTCGTTCGCCGTATTACCCTACTGCCTCTTTTTCATGACTCGCTCAATCTCGTCAGGCGTCCGAGGCGCCTTGCCGCTGAGCAGACGGTAACCGTCGGCCGTGACGAGGACGTCGTCCTCGATGCGGACCCCGATCTTCTTCTCTGGGATGTAGATCCCCGGCTCGACGGTGATGACGACCCCCGGCTCGAGGGGCTTGTTATAATCCCCGACGTCGTGGACGTCCATCCCCAGGTAGTGGGACGTGCTGTGGGGGAAGTAGTCCCCGTACCCCTTTTCTCGGATGAACTCGGCGGCCGCCCGGTGGATGACGTCCCGAATCTTGACACCCGGTCGGATGGCGGCCAGGGCCCGATTCTGGGCCTCCAGGACGATTTCGTAAATCTCCCGCTGTTCCTTCGTGAACCGGCCGTTGGCCGGGACCGTACGGGTCACGTCGGCGCAGTAGTACGCATAGCGAGCCCCGACGTCCATCAGGACGAGGTCACCGTCCTCGATCCGGCCCCGGTTCTGATTGTAATGCAGGATCGTCGTATGAATGCCGGCTCCGATGATGGAGGGGAAGGCCAACTGCATGGCTCCCCGGCGCTTGAACTCGTACTCGATGAGGGCCTCCAGTTCGTACTCGTACATCCCGGGCCGGACGGCCCGCATCGCCGCCAGGAGGGCCTCCTCGGTAATGTCGATGGCCTTCTGAAGCAAACGGACTTCGTCGTCGTCCTTGATACGCCGCATGTCATCCAGGTAGACCGAGAGGTTGATGACCGGCAAGGCCGGATAGCGTTCCCGAATCTTTTGGACCAACTGAAGATAGCGCGTCGGCGGGTCGTCGAGGCCGATAGGCTCGTTCAGGATGGCGACCGTCGGGTGCTGGCCGAGCAGACGCCCCACCATCGCCTCGAATTGGGTCGTCGGGAGCACGGTGGCGATGCCCGTCAGCTCAGCGGCTTCCTTGCCGGGCGCCAGCTTGGGACCTGTCCAGACCTCTTGCTGGGGGTCCTTCGGCGGCAAGAAAAGGATCTCCTTCCAGGTTTCCCGGGGCGCGCCGGGCCAGAGGACGAGGGCCGCATGCGGGACTTCCAGGCCCGTCAGGTAGTAAAAGTAGTTGTTCTGGACGAATTCGTCGATGGCCGGCTCTGGATTCGCCAAGACGATGGCCAGGGCGTCACCCAGGAGTTGGGCCAGCTTGACTCGGCGCTGTTGGTAGACTTCTTTCTTGTATTCGGTCGGCACCTGCGAAAGCAGGGCACCTTGGAAGAGGGTCATCCCAAAGAGCGTCATGAGCACGCTCCATCGGCGAAACGACATGAGCGCCTCCCCCCATCCGGCAGTTCGGGAGTTCAGTCATTCGGCAGTTAGCCAGATAGGCAGGCCCGCCGATAGGCGTAGAAGACAAAGGCTAAGCCATGACAGGGCTCGACCCCTCGCCTGCTTATGAGCTACCCATCTGTCTATCGGCCGAATCCCAGATTGCCAAACGGCTGAATTCCCGGATTTACCGCCCCGGCGTCAGCAGGGGAATCTCCTGAACAGGCCCCAGAGCTGTCAGGGAGCCGTCGAACCGCTCCGGCGTGCCGACGACCAGGACGGCCATCTGCTCAGGCTTCCAGTACGTCCGGATGACCCGCTCGACGTCCGCCCGCGTGACGGCTTGGACGTTGGGGACATACCGGGCCAAATAGTCCATCGGCAAACCCGTCACAGTCAGCCGTAGATAATTGAAGATGACATCAGCCGGGGATTCGTACTGGAATACAAAGGAGTTAATCAGAGCCTCCTTAGCCACCTGAACTTCCTCGTCGGTCACGCCCTCCCGCCGAATGCGTTCCAGTTCGTCTTTCAAGGCCCGGAGGGCCTGGAGCGTGCTCTCAGCCTTCGTCGCCGTGGCGACCGCAAAGGTACCTGGATAGTCGAACTGGACAGCATATTGACTAAACACATAATAGGCTAAGCCCAGTTGGCTCCGGACCCGCACAAAGAGGCGACTCGACAGACCCTGGCCGAATAGCACGTTCGCGACCTGAAGGGCGTATACGTCTCGATCATAGGCCCGCTTCGGGTCAAAGGGTGGGACGACATAACCCATGCGGATCTTCGTCTGAGTGACATCGGCCTTCCGT
>JANXAA010000213.1 GCA_025061865.1 Acidobacteriota bacterium
TGAAGCGGTCCCCCTCGCTCGACGCCCGGAAACTCAATCTTTTTCGTGACAAAGGGACGCTGGGTGTCGATGGCGAAGAGATACCCGCTGTACCGGGGAGTGATGTAAATCCAACGCTTACCGGGAAACGCATGGGAGTGATGAGGCGCGTCGTCCATCGGGACGAAAGCGACCGGCTGGCGAGTGGCTATGTCGACCACCGTCACGCCGTAGCTCGCCTCGTTGGGGACAAAGATCCATCCATGGCCGTTCCACGCTTGAATCGGGGCGGCGCCGGCGGCACAGATCCCGCCCAGATTGAAGTCGTAGTCCGGACTGACCCTCGGGGGGCCGGCAAATCTCAGCTGGCGTTGGGTCGGCGCATTCGGGACCGAACGAGCCCCCGAATGTACAAGCATAAAGCCCAACAGGGCCAGGAGGACGAAGCCCAACCCTATCGGGGATCGTCTGGACCAGACTCTCCGCGGGACCATGATCGCCTCCTTCTCCGGGACTTCCATGATAACAGGACTCCATCGTCTTGGGCGATGGACAAGAGGCGGTATCCCGGAGACGAGGGGGACGACGTCGGCTTTGTTGGTCCCGCCTCAGGCACTGCTTTTCGAACCGCCACTCCGTCACGGCGTCGCCGGGTACCCAGGGCGACGGCTGGCTCCTGAAGTAGACACTGGCGTAACTGACGGGGTCCCGATTGTAACTGGGCATCGCCCTTGGGGTGTCGGAAGAGGCCACCGTCTGAACGGGCCGACCGGCGGTCCCTCCGCCTGCGGGTCAGTCCCGCGCGGGAATGTGTCGCCGTGTCAGCAGGACCGGCGGTCGTTGGCCTTCCGTTGGACGTCCATGACGACGAGGGCCGTCATGCGGACGACGTCCTCGACCGTGGCCGACCGGGGGAGCGCATGGGCCGCCCGTCGGGGACCCAGGACCGCCGTCTCGCTGAGCTTCTGGATCAGCTTGTAGCCGATGTTCGCCGCATTAAGGTCGGGAAAGATCAGCACATGGGCTCGGCCTTTCAGGTGGCTGAATTGGGTAGAATTCTTCCTTGGCCAAGGCGGGCAGGGCGTACGGGGCGGCCAACTTCATCTCCTCGGTGATCTTCCGGGCCCGCACGTCGAGGGCGCCCCGGAAGATGAAGGGAAAGCCGAGGACGTTGTTGACCTGATTAGGGTCGTCCGAGCGGCCGGTCGCCACAATGGCGTCTGGACGAGCAGCCCTGGCTTCTTCGTAAGAGATCTCGGGGATGGGGTTGGCGAGGGCAAAGATGATGGGCCGGGCGGCCATACGGCGGACCATCTCGCCGGTGACGACGTTGCCGACCGAGAGGCCCAGGAACACGTCGGTCCCCTCCAGGGCCTCGGCCAGGGTCCGGATACGGGTCTCGACGGCGAACTCCCGCTCGTACGGATTCAGGTCCGTACGGCCGACGTGGAGGACACCCTTACTATCGAACATGAGGATGTTCGACTTGCGGACGCCCAAGCGGACATAGTAGTGGGCGCAGGCGATAGCCGAGGCGCTGGCCCCGTTGATGACGACCTGGACGTCCTCGATACGCTTCTGGACCAGCTGGAGAGCATTCAGGAGGGCAGCCCCCGAGATGATAGCCGTGCCGTGCTGGTCGTCATGGAAGACAGGGATGTCCAACCGTTCGGCGAGGTGCGCCTCGATGTAGAAACACTCCGGCGCCTTGATGTCCTCGAGGTTGATGCCCCCAAAGGGGGGCGATCTTGCCTACGATCATGATGAACTCGTCGGGGTCGTGGGTGTCGACCTCGACGTCGATGGCGTCGACATAGGCGAACCGCTTAAACAGGACGCACTTGCCCTCCATGACGGGTTTGCCGGCCAGGGCCCCGATGTCGCCGAGGCCGAGGACAGCCGTGCCGTTCGTGATGACGGCCAAGAGGTTTCCCTTGATCGTGCAGTCATACGCCGCCTCCGGGTCTCGCTGGATGACCAGGCAAGGTTCGGCTACGCCGGGCGTGTAGGCCAGCGAAAGGTCCCGCTTGGGTCGCACACGGCTTGGTCACCCGGACCTCCAGCTTCCCAGGACGGGGCTCCCGATGATACCGTAGGGCTTCTTCGCGAGTCATTCTCATGATGAGGCCTCCATCGTTCAGGGTTAGGTAGGTATTAGGGGCTGGGTGTCAGGTGGGAGGGTCGGGGGTGAAGGGCCGGCTTTTCCCAGACCCTTGACCCCCGCTCCCCGACTCCTGAAGACCCCAACACCGAAGACCTACCGAGAACGCAGGAGGCCCCGCTCGTAGGCCGCCCGTTCCAGCGCCTCCCGGAAGGCCGGGTGGGCGATGGCAATGAGGGCCTCGGCCCGCTGACGGAGGTTCTTCCCAAAGAGATAGGCCACGCCATATTCGGTCACGACGTAATGCACGTCCGCCCGGGTCGTCACGACGCCGGCCCCGGGTTTCAAGAGCGGCACGATGCGCGAGACCGTTCCCCCTTGGGCCGTCGACGGCAAAGCGATGACGGGCTTCCCACCCCGGGCGGCGGCAGCCCCCCGGATGAAGTCGACCTGTCCTCCGAAGCCACTGTAAATGGAAGTCCCCAAGGAATCCGCGCATACCTGGCCAGTCAGATCAATCTCAAGGGCCGAATTGATGGCGACCATCCGGTCGTTCCGAGCGATGATGAAAGGGTCGTTCGTGTAATCGCAGGGGTGGAACTCGAAGACAGGATTATTGTGGACGTAGGCATACATCGTCTGGGAACTCAGGATAAAGGAGGCCACGACCTTCCCGGTGTGGAGCGTCTTGCGGGCGCCCGTGATGACGCCGGCCTCGAGGAGCTCCATGATGCCGTCGGAGACCATCTCCGAGTGGACGCCGAGGTCCCGGCGGTCCTTTAGGTGCGCCAAGACGGCGTCGGGGATCCCCCCGATGCCCACCTGGAGGGTGTCGCCGTCGTCCACGAGCTCCGCCACGTAGCGGCCGATGCGGAGTTCCACGTCCGTCGCCGGCCGGCGCTCCAGCTCAGGGATGGGCTCGTCGACCTCCACGAGGGCCTCGAGTCGCGACACGTGGATGAACACGTCTCCCAGCGTCCGGGGCATCCGGGGGTTCACCTGAGCGATGACGATCCGGGCCCGCTCGGCCGCCGCTTTCGTCATCAGGCATTCGACGCCGTAACTCAAAAATCCGTGCTCGTCAGGGGGCGAGGTGTGAATGAGCGCCACGTCGATGGGAACCTGACCGGATTTGAAGATTCGCGGGATCTGATGGAGGTGGATGGGGATGTAGTCGGCCCGACCGCTGTTGACGGCCTCCCGGTCGGCGCTCCCGACGAAGAAGGTATTGAGACGAAAATGCCTCTCCATACCCGGTCGGGACAGGGGATTCTCCCCAAAGATGGGCCCGTGGATGAGCTCCACGTCGTGGAGTTCCGAGGCCCGCGCCGCCAACGCCCGCAGAAGCGCAAAGGGCGCCGCTCCGTTACCGGCTACATAGACCCGATGGCCGCTCTGGATGAGGGCGACCGCCTCTTCCGCAGACCGAAGTCGACT
Organism: Acidobacteriota bacterium; assembly: GCA_025061865.1. Classification (GTDB taxonomy): domain Bacteria; phylum Acidobacteriota; class HRBIN11; order HRBIN11; family HRBIN11; genus HRBIN11. Next base: position 3,518 of record JANXAA010000213.1, read on the forward strand.
CCGGTATATCGAAGCCCAGTTCATTCTTCCAACCCCAAGAGTCCCTCCAGCCGTTCAGTCGGCAGATTCGGCCGCGGGGTGACCGGTTCCACGAAGACGCCCCGGTACACGTAGACGCCCCGGCGCAGGTCGAAGGACGTCCGGAGAGCCTCCTCCAGAGGCCTCTGAACCAGACCCCGGAGGTAGGGCAAGAGCGCTGTCGTCAGGGCATAGCTCGCCGTCCGGGGAACGTAGGCCGGCACGTTGGGGACACAGAAGTGGGTCACGCCGTGGACCTGATAGACGTGTTCGAAGCCCGGCGTCAGGCGGGACGTCTCGACGGCTCCACCTTGGTCGATAGAGAAGTCGAGGATCACGGCCCCTGGCTTCATCCGACGGACCATAGCCTCGGTCACGAGGACCGGCGCCCGGGCGCCCGGCTCGAGGACAGCCGTGATGAGGACATCGGCGAAGGGAATCATCTTCTCGAGGTAATGCTGGGAAATAAGGACTGTCACGACCCCGCCGCCGCTCAATCGGTACAGCCGCTCGAGCTTTTGGAAGTCCTTGTCCATCACGTACACGTTGGCCCCGACCCGGTGGAACAGCAGGGCCGCCGTCGACCCCAAATTCCCGGCCCCGATGATGACGACCTCGGCTGGGGGAATGCCCGGCAAGCCCGGGATGAGAATCCCCCGTCCCCCCGGGCCCCCGGCCTCTAAGAGACGGGCCGCAATCTGATAGGCCATGAGACCCGCGATGCGGCTCATGGGCTTTAAGACCGGAAGGTCCCCCTCAGGCGTCTGGATGACTTCATACCCGATGGCCGTGACCCGCCGGACAGCCAGCGCTTCTAAAAGCTCCGTCGGCGCTACGGCCAGATGGAGAAAGGCCAGCAGGGCCTGCCCTTCCCGAAAGAGATCGTACTCGCTCGGTTGGGGACGGGCGACCTTCACGACGAGGTCCGACCGCTGGTAGACCTCCGCCCGGTCGTACACGACGTGAGCCCCCGCTTGCCGGTACTCGTCGTCACTAAAGCCCGCCATCCGGCCGGCCCCC
>JANXAA010000214.1 GCA_025061865.1 Acidobacteriota bacterium
TACGGCGGGGATGAGGAATTGGAGGCCCTTAGTCAGGCGGCCCAGGACCGGATGGAGGCCGAGCCGTTCCTGCAGAGTTTCATGGCCAGCGGGATTTCCCTGTTCCAGAGTGGTCTGTACGCCGACGCCCTCCGGCAGTTCGAGAAGGTCGTGGCGATCGACCCGATGTATCCCGACGTCCAGGACTGGGTCCAGAGGACTCGAGAACAGTTAGGTCCGACGCCCTCGTCGCGTCCGGTATCCGCCGGTCCAGTCCCGCCGCCCTCGGACCCCGTTCGTCAGCTCATTCAGAAGGGTCAGACGCTTTTCGACCAGGGTCGTTATCATGAGGCCATCCAAACATGGATGGACGTCTTCATGTACGACCTCACGAATGCGGAGGTCCAGGACCTCATTCAGCGGGCGCAGCAGAAGATTGCTCAGGCTCGGGCCCAGAGCCCTGTTCGAGTCGAAGAAGCCCGGGCGGCTTTTCAGGCCGGTCAACCCGAAAGGGCGCGCCAGCTCTTGATGCAGGTCCTCGAGGCCGACCCTCATCACGAAGAAGCCCGGCGCCTGCTGGAAGCCTTAGAAGCTTCCGGGACATCAGCCCCGACCCCTAAGGAATCAGCCGCAGAGACGTACGTTGAGCCCTTGGTCGTTCAAGCCCTCCAGGCCCATCGGGAGGGTCGATGGGAAGACGCCGCGCGCCTGTGGCAACAGGTCCTTCAGCAAGACCCTGAGAATCTGGGGGCCCAAAGCAAGTACAGCGAAGCCCTTCGCCAGCTTCGCATCGAGGGCCAATTCCACCGCCTCTTGGAAGACGCCCGAGCTTTCTGGATCCAAAAGAAACCGGACTCGGCCGTCCACGCCTTGCAAAAAGCTCACCGTCTCCGACCCGACAGCCCGGAGGTCCGTCGGCTCGTCGAGGAGTGGCATCTCGACCCGTCGGTCTTGGAACCCCCGGCCTCCGGGACCGTGGCCAAGGCGGTCGTTCAGCCGTCGGGCCCTCCCTTCCGATGGACCCTCTGGGTCGGCCTGCTGGGTGGCCTCCTCGTACTGGCAGGCGGCGCCTTTTTCTTTTTCTTTTTGCGGCCTTCTGGAAAGTCGGCACTCCCGGACACCCGTGTAGGACTGGCGGCCCGGCCCGCGGCGTCAAAGGTCGTCCCGCCGCCGAAGCCGGCAGTCTCCCCATCGCCTGAGCCGTCTCCGACGGTGACGCCGGGTCCGACTCCGTCGCCGCCCGCCTCGACGGTCGAGTCAGCCCTGACCCCCGTCGAGCTGACCCCGGCCATGGCACGCCGACGGGACCAACTCCTGAATGAGGGCCGGCAGTTATACGCTCGAGGGGATTGGGAATCGGCCCATGCCAAACTCCAGGAGGCGCTTCGGATCGACCCCCACCACCCGGAGGTCCGCCAGTTAAGCGCCGAGGTCGCCGCCAGGATTCAGGAGCAGAATCAGGCCATCGCTGAACGGATGGCGGTCGTCGAGGGCTACTACCGGAGCTTCGACTTCGATGGAGCGGTCTTCGTCCTGAACAGGCTCCGGGAAGAATTCCCTCAACGGCGGGACCTCCTGGAGTTCCTGAAGCGTACATATTACAACGCAGCGGTGTATTACCTTCGTCAGTACCGGTGCTCTCTGGCCAGGGAACGTCTGGACGTGATCTCCCTGTTAGATCCCAAAGAAAGCCGTTTTCAGGAACCCTATCCCCTAATCCGAAAGTGCTTGAAGGAGAATGGTCTGGCCTCCCCGGAAGACCGGGAGAAGGTGCAACAGCTTCCGTATCCCTTGCCGCTGAAGGATTGAAACGGCGGCCCGTCATGCGCTGTCCGCAGTGCCACGCTATCCACCGACCGGAGGCCGCGACGTGCTTCCGCTGTGGCCGCCGCTTGATTAGCCCATCGCCCGGCCCGTCGGACACACCCGTCTGGCTTTGGCAAGAAAAGGCCCATCTGCTGGAGCGCCTCCGACACGTGGCAAACGGATGGTCGTCCTGGACGGTATGGGCCCGACGGCTCGTCGCGGCCGCCGTGGACCAATTGATGGTCGTCGGGATCTTTGGACTGGTCGTCCTGGCCGCCGTCCTTCTGACGGACTTTCCCGTCGGCCCGACCTGGCGGCACCTATCGTTCCGCATCCAGGTGGGCCTCGTTTTTCTGCTCTTGCACTTCTTGTACACTTTCGTCTTCCAGGTGTTTCTTTCGGCTACACCGGGTTACTGGCTCCTGGGCCTGGCTGTCGCGCCGACTGTATCGGTCTATCCTTGGATGGCGCCCGGGCGTGTGGCCGCTCGATGGCTCTGTCTATGGGTCCTGATGGCCTTCGGGGGTCTTAGCTTCTGGTGGTCTCTCCTGGACCGGCGGCATTGGTTTCTCCACGACCGCCTGACCGGCACCCGGCCGATCCCCCAGGCTGAGTACCAGCTCCGAATGGACTTACTCTTGAAAGAGTAAGAGCTTGTCCAGCTGGATCTGGGAGTTTAGACTGTCAGGGTGTCTGGGAGTGGGCCTTTCCCAGACGCCTAAAGGCCGATACCCAGCGCCCGACGCCTGATGGGCAAAGATGCGGCACCTTTCTCCGTGGGGCATCGTCTTTAGCATTGTCCTCTGGACCAGTTCCCCGGCTAGGGCTGGGACGGATGTCTTGCCCTGGTCGGCGATGTCCCTTCTACCAATGGTCGGCCACGACGGGAACCTCGGCGGACGCTGGACGTCGGTCGCCTTCGCCGTCTCACCCCTCGGGGCTACGGCGAACCCGGCCGTCCTACTGAGCCGACTCGGGGCCCGGACTGATCTGCGGTACCGCGTCGGCTACGCTATTCCCCGCGCTGGCGAGCGCCTCGACCGGGATACGACCCAGGGGCTGGAGGCGTGGGCCCTCATCTTTGGCGGCAGTGGAAGCGGCTTGACCCTGTTTTACCACCGCCCCCTGGACGACGGGACTGCCCGTGTCCGTCCCGAGAGTCCTGGCCCGGTCGGACGTTTTTGGGCCGAACGAACCGACGGACAAGTCCGGTGGTCCGAGTGGGGCCTGGGCCTGGCCGTTCGCCTGCAGGAAGACTTCGTCGTCGGTTTTAGCGCCGCTCGGAGTACTCTTTCGGTCACCGGGGAGACCTATACAGCGGCGGCCCGCCCGACCGACACCCGCCGATGGCGCCTCCGGCAGGACGCCCGGGACCGGGCCTGGCACTGGGTTCTCGGTGCCCAATGGGCTGTGGAGCCGCACGTCGTCCTGGGGATCGCCTATCACTGGCTTCCGACCTTTGACGTGCCTGTCGGGGTTGACACTACGGCCCCCGACGGTGCGACCCGGACTGAGACGGTCGCCTTCCGGGTCGCCTTTCCCAACGCCCTGGCTTTAGGCCTGCACGTCGTTCAGGGTCGCTGGAACGTCGCTGTCGAGGGATGGCGGTGGAAGACTGGCCGTCTTAACGAAGGACCCGACCTGTACCTCCAACTGGGAGCTTCAGAGCGGCTCGTTTACCAAAGCCGCTGGGACTGGCGGGTGAGTGTCGCTTACGACACTCTCTGGCAAAAATTCCGGGTCCTCCCTCACGTCGGCCTATGGTACCGGCCGGCCTTGCAGCCGGTCTGGACAGGTCCTGACGAGGCGCCCCTTCGGGACCTCTTCGTTATCCTGTGGCCCCCGGACCGCCTCCGCTGGCATGGGACGGCCGGCCTGACCCTCCGCCGGGGTGCTCTGAGCCTCTCAGCCGGTTATGTCCACGGTCCTTATGTCCGGGACCTCCGCATTACCGTCTCGTCGGCCTTTTAAGGAAAAGGCCGCAGGAAGTAATGAGGCAGAGTCAAGATTTCATCGCCTGCCTTACTGCTGTACAGCCCATACCTCCGGGAGGGGCTCTCTTCCGGCTTGCCCGGGGCCAGATATCCCTGCTATGTTGAAGACGGCTCGCATCTCAGCATGGAGGCCTGGGGATGTCCTTCTGGTCGTCTCGACGTGTGGTCGTCACCGGTGGCGCCGGCTTCCTGGGGTCTTTCGTCGTCGAGAAACTCCGGGAACGGGGCGCCGAATCGGTCTTCGTCCCCCGCCAGCAGGAGTATGACCTGCGAGACGCCGCCGCCATCCGACGGCTGTACGAACGCACGCGGCCCGACGTCGTCGTCCACCTGGCGGCTGTCGTCGGCGGCATCGGGGCCAACCGACGGTATCCGGGCCGGTTCTTTTATGACAACGCTATCATGGGGATTCAGCTCATCGAGCTGGCCCGCCAGTTCGGGGTCGGTAAGTTCGTCTGCGTCGGGACGGTGTGCTCATACCCCAAGTTCACGCCTGTGCCGTTCCGGGAGACGGACCTCTGGGCCGGCTACCCCGAGGAGACGAACGCCCCTTACGGCTTGGCCAAGAAGATGCTCCTGGTCCAGCTCCAAGCCTACCGGCAGGAGTACGGCTTCCCGGGAATCTACCTGATCCCGACGAACCTCTATGGCCCCCGAGACCACTTTGATTTGGAGAATTCCCACGTCATCCCGGCCCTCATCCGGAAGTGCGTCGAGGCCCAAGAACGGGGCCAGGCCAAGGTCGTCGTTTGGGGGACGGGCCGAGCGAC
>JANXAA010000215.1 GCA_025061865.1 Acidobacteriota bacterium
GCCACGGGAGCGACGATGCTCGTAGCGGCCCGTTGGGTCCAGACACAGGCGCCGAAGAAGCTCGTGATCGCCGTGCCCGTAGGTCCGCCCGAGACGATCGAGCGGCTCCAGGCGGTCGCCGATGAGGTCGTCGTCCTACGGGTCCCGGCTCGATTTGGCGCTGTCGGGGAGTTCTATCGGGACTTCTCGCCGGTGACCGACGAGGAGGTCCGGCGGATCATGAGGCGGTACGGATACCAAGTTTAGCCGTGGGATCGACATCCCAGCCCGGCTCCTCCGAGCGGGGGTCTCGGATATCCCGACCTCGCTTTGGCAAGCGAGGTCGGGACGTTCCGACGACCGGGCCGAGCCTATAAGGGGGCGGTGGTCTTGTTTTTGGCTTCTCTGGGCACTGCGCTGCGGACTCTAAGTAGACATGGGGCGCGAGGGTTTCTCCTTCCGCATTATGCCGTGAAGACCCCGTGGGTGTCCCTGAGTGGGCCTGGGGGGACTCATCCTCGGAGGCATGGGTCTGATCCTTACATACGTCTGTCTGAAGAGGGTCGACGCCGAATGCAGGTCCGGACGAGAGTTCGGAGCCGACGGACGGCCTCGGGGGAGGCTTGGTGGAATCGCAGGTCGTAGAAGACGCGAGTGGCCGCTTGAAGGTCGGCGGCGACCTCCGGTCGGCGAGCCTGCGCTCGAAGGACGTAGGCCATCGGCGTCTCGGACGGTCGTCGGGGCCCGGCCCAGCGTTCGACCCACCTCAGCAAGTCGTAGTAGTCCTGCCAGGGGGTCGTCGCCTGGCCCCGCAGGCGGTTCAGCCAGGCGGCCCGCTTCTGCCATAGCCAGAGGAGGCTCACGAGACCCACGAGGGCCAGACCGAGGGTCCAGGCCGTTTCCCGCCGGAGGCGGTCCGCCGCGGGTCGCCATGATGGGATCGAAGACCGAAGCCGCTGGAACCAGTGCTCCAGGCCTGCAAAGAGGCCCTGACCGAGTTCCCACTGCTCCCGGGCCGAATACAGGATGACCTGACGGTCCCACCAGAAGGCGATGGCCGACTGCCATTCCCGGAGCTGGCGGAGCCACCCGGTCGGGCCTGGCCTGACCGGGGCCATGGCCGGCGGGGTCGGGTCGAAGGCGACCCACAGGCCGGTCGGTGCGTCCCAGACCTCGACCCAGGCGTGTGCGTCTTGACGAAGGACCTCCCAAAAGCCACCCTGATCGTTCCAGTGGCCGCCATGGTAGCCAATGACGACGCGGGCCGGTATGCCCAACGTGCGGAGCATCAAGACCATCGCTGAGGCGAAATACTCGCAGTAGCCAGCCCGGGTTCGGGTCAGAAACGTCCCGATCGGGTCGGCCGAATGACTGGCCAAATTAACCGTCGTGTAGCGGAAGTGCCGGTGGAAGGCCCGCTCGATGGCGTAAGCTTTTTCGACGACCGACGTGGCCCCGGTCGTCCATTCGACGGCCATTCGACGGACAGCAGGCGACACAAAGGCCGGCAGGCTCAGCCATCGTCTTATGCCCCATTCTCTGTCGGAAGCCCACGGGTCGGGCCCGACGGCATACCGACCCTGGGGCGGACGGGCCCATAGGGACCGGACCGTATAAGACCGCACACGGGTCGCTGGGAAGGTCAGACCGGGGGCGACCCGCAAAGCGAGTCGGCCGGGGACGGCCACGATCAGGGGTTGAGACAAATGTAGAAGTGCCGGCTCCTCTCCGGCTGGCCAGATTTCCTGGTCGATGACCTGACCCTTTGAGGCAAGAAGCGTTCGGGGCACCTCCAAACCCCACAGGCCCATGGAAGTCCGGACGAGTGGCCGCAGGCGACCCGGGTCCGACGACCGCCACTGACGACCGTCGAAGACGTCTAAGGCCAACCCCCGCCAGTACAACGCTTCCGGAGGCAAAGGACTGGGCCGCAGGTAAGCCCGAAAGGCCACGCGGGCGTCTTGCTTCAAGCGGGTGATACTCCCCAGGTCGATCCGGTCCGACAGCCCTGTCCAGACCTCGCCTTGGAGGACCATCGGGTCCGTGTAAAGGAATCCGAGACGGGACCGGGGCAGGACCAAGAAGATCAGGGCACCCAGGACGGCCACGCCCAGGGTCATCCCGACGGCCAGAGGCCCGAGACGATACACCGGCTCGTCGGGCGTCCCGTCTCGCCACACCTGGAGGGCCATCAAGGCCCACAGGAAGGTAACCAGGGCCGCCAGCGAAACGCTCATGTAATAGGCGTCGTTGTTGGCGGCTCCGATGACGACCCATAGGGCAAAGACCAGACCCAGCCGCTGACCGACCGTGCGAGGCGTATCCGGCGTCCAACTCCGGGCGATGATGAGAAAGGTCAGGAGGTGGGTCAAGGCGATCCCCATATGACGGGACACGAAAAAGACGTCGACCCAGAAAAAGAGGAGGTACAGGGCGCTGGCGACCTCCCAGAGGCGGGCGTCGGCCAGGAACGTCCGGCGGACCAGGGGCGTCAGTCCCAGACCGATCAGGAGAAGCCACGAGAAGGGTGAAATCTTGGCGATGATGTATCCGACGGCGATGACGACCGCCGGGAGCCACAGGACCCACTGGACCGAGCCGACCTTAAGCGTCAGGCGGACGGTCGCCATGACCCTGCGTCTCCGGGGGGACGAGTCGTTCGACGGGGACCCAATGCCAGCGGTCTGAGGGCGGCGGGTAGGCCCGGGCACTTACCCAGAAACCGGCCGATTCGGGCGGGACATGGGCCCCGAGTGGCTGGACCGTCGGCTGGGTGAGGGCTAGGTAGGTCAGACAGGCGTGCAAGACCGACCGCGAGCGGACGGCGGCAGGTCCCCATCCTTGAGTCCAAAATAAGACCGGCATCTTCCGAACGGCCAGATGCCAGAGGCCTGTGGCGACCCACGAGAGAGCCCGTTCCAGGGCCGCCGGCTCTATCCGCCGGTCGAGGACAATCCACAGGGCTGGGTCTTCTCGTTGAAGGGCCCACTGGCGCACCTGCAGGCTTCCCGTCCGGGCCAGGCTCGGCCAGTGAACCCAATGGAGGGGGTCCCCCGGCTGATAAGCCCGTAGGCCATAAAAGTCCTCCGAGGCCGAAGCGTGCAGCCGGGTGACCGAGACCGGCCGGCGGACCCAGGCGGCCGCTTCCGTCTCCCAGCCGGGCCACCGCCGGGGGTACACGACGACCGCCCGACGGGGTTCAACCCACCCCCATCGGTAGAACCAACCGAAGGGGCCCCGGGAGCCGACCCGGACCCGCTCGAGGCGGTAGCGACCCCGTTCCGGAAAGGCACCCATGAGGTGAACCTTCCGCCGCTGGCCCGGGAGCAAGAGCGCCCGTTCGAGCCGATACCCGGCGCTCCGCCGGTAGGCATTCTCGGGCCGGTCCAGGGGGCCCTGCCATTCGACAAACAGTTCCATGTGGATCAGGGGCCACACGCGGCTGGCGTTCCCCACGTGGAGACGGACCCGGGTAGGTTCCTGCGCCCAGACCTCCGTCGGTAAGTCGACATGGAGGCGAAGGCTCCGCAGCGAACGCCGGGAGACCTGGCCCGAGACGACGACGGCCGCCAGCAGGAAGCCCGTGATGAGGTACAGGATGTTATTGCCCGAATTCAAGCCCGCCACCCCCAGGACGAGGGCCGTGGCACAAACGGCCCACCCCAGGGCCTCGACGTGGCGAAGGCGCGTCTGTCGGATCTTTAGGACGTCGCGACCTTCTCCCGCTGTTTGGCCTCTTCCCATAAGCGGTCCATCTCCTCCAGGCTCACTTGCTCGGGCCGAAGGCCCCGCTCGGCCAGCTTCTCCTCGATGTAAGTAAACCGTCGAATGAACTTGCGGTTGGCTTCCTTCAGGGCGACTTCGGGATTGACCCGCAGGCGGCGGCTCAGGTTCACGACGGCAAACAGCAAATCCCCGACCTCTTCCTCCACGCGGGCCTCGGTTCTGGCCTCGGCCTGCTGTTCTAGCTCGGCGAGTTCCTCCCGGACCTTGGCGGCGATGTCCCGCCAGTCTTTCCAGTCGAAGCCGACCTGGGCGGCCTTCCGTTGGATAGCCCAAGCCTCAGCCAGAGCCGGTAGGTGAGGAGCGACGTGCCGGAATCGGTCTGACAACCACCGGTGGCCCCGCTCCTGGGCTTTCAGGTCTTCCCAGTGGCGGAGGACCTCCTCAGGCGTCTCCGCCCGGACGTCACCGAAAACGTGGGGATGGCGGCGCCTCAACTTCTCGACGAGCTGCTCGGCCACGTCGGCGATCGTGAAGGTGCCCTGTTCTTCAAAAATACGAGCCAGAAAGACGACCTGCAGAAGGAGGTCGCCCAATTCCTCCAAGAGGGCTTCTGGTGAGCCTTCCGTCAAGGCGTGAACGACCTCATAAGCTTCTTCGATGACCGAGCTCCGCAGGTCCTCCGGCCGCTGGGCCCGGTCCCAGGGACAGCCGGAAGGCCCCCGCAGGAAGGCGACCGTCTGGATGAGTTCCTCCAGAGCTGAACAGACCTTCTTTTCATCCGCCATGGGAGATTTCCAAGGGGGGAGATGCAGGATACTCGATACAAGATACAAGATGC
>JANXAA010000216.1 GCA_025061865.1 Acidobacteriota bacterium
GCCGTCGTCCGCAAGGTCGTCGGGGACCGTACGGTCGACGAGGTCCTCACGTATGGCCGGGAAGAAATCGCGGACGAAGTCCGGCGGCTGATGCAATCGATCCTGGACGCGTACGGTTCGGGGATTCGCATCGAGACGGTCCGTCTCCAAAACGTGCAGCCGCCGGACCCTGTGAAGCCCGCTTTCCACGGGGTGAATCAGGCCAAGCAGGAACAAGAGCGTCTCATCAACGAGGCCTGGGAGGCTTATAATCGGGCGATTCCCCAGGCCGAGGGTGAGGCCAAGCAAGCCATCGCCCAGGCGGAAGGCTACGCCATCGAGGTCGTCAATCGGGCTCGGGGGGACACTGACCGTTTTCGGGCGATGCTAGAAGAATATCGTCGGGCACCAGACGTCACACGACAGCGGATCCTCCTGGAAACACTGGCCGAGGTCCTACCCCACGTCCAACAGGTCCTGGTCGTCGACCCCGAGACCCGGAGCCTAATCCCCTTACTATCCCTTCCGGCCGCCGCCGGTGGCAAAAAGGCCTCGTCGGAGGAAAAGCCATGACCCGCCGGCGGCAAAAAAGCCTCTTTGTCGGAGGAAGCGCCATGATCCGGTGGATCGGAATCACTGTCCTGGCCCTTGGAGCCTTCATCGTCTTAAGTGACTCGGCCTTCGTCGTCGAAGAGGGTCAGCAGGCCATCATCACCCAGTTCGGTCGCATCGTCGGCCGACCTTACACCCAGGCAGGTCTCTATTGGAAGATCCCCTTTATCCAGAAGGTCTACTTCTTTGAGAAGCGCATCCTCGAATGGGACGGAGACCCAGACCGCATCCCGACGCTGGATAAAAAGTACATCTTCATCGATTCGACGGCCCGGTGGCGGATCACGGACCCCGTCCGTTTCTTCATGACCCTGCGGACGATGCGAAGCGCCGTCGACCGCTTGAACGACATTATCGACTCAGCCGTCCGAGACCAGATTTCCCAGTACACCCTCATCGAGGTCGTCCGCAGTACGAATCACATCACCCAGCTGCCGCCCGATCAATTGGTGTCGATGTCCGACGAGGCCCGGATCCCCATCCAGGTCGGCCATGACCGCATCCTGGAGGCCATTCGTCAAGAGGTCTGGTCGCAAGTCGAGCGCTTGAATTACGGCATCGAGGTCCTCGACGTACGGATCAAGAACATGAACTACGAAGCCGAGCAAGTCCGTCGAAAGGTCTACGACCGGATGATCGCCGAACGGAACCGTATCGCCGCCCTCTATCTTTCTGAGGGTCGAGGAAAGAAAGCCGAGATCGAAGGCGAAATGCAAAAGAAACTCCAACAGATTCGGTCTCAAGCTTACCAGAAAGCCCAGGAAATTCGCGGCAAGGCGGACGCCGAGGCCATCCGGATTTACGCTGAGTCTTACGGTCGAGACTCCGAGTTCTTCAATTTTCTCCGGTCGATGGAAGCCTACCGGCAAGTCGTCCAGGGGAACCATACCCTCATTATCACGACCGACAGCCCGCTGTACCAATATCTGAAGCGGATAGCCGCCCGACCTTGAGAAGGGGAAGGCCGTAGGAGGCAAAAGGCATAAAGCAAAGCCCCACGTGTCAAGTTGTCCGCCTTTTTGCCTCTCGGCCAACCGGCCCGAGATGATGACTTAGCCCGTTAGCAGGGAGTAGCGTACGACTGACCGTCCGATCCCTGGGACCCGCCACCGATTACAGGCACTTCTCCAGCGTCTGCGAAGTTTTCTGGCTCTCCGGCGACTCTTCTCGAAAGACAACACACCGCCTGGAACGGCCGCCCTCCTGGATAGTCTTGAAGTCGATCAGGGCCCCGTCACAAAAGCGCTGGCCCTTGGGCGCCATGAAGGTGCGGGGTTTGCCATTCTCGTCTTCCACAAGAAGAAACGCGTAGGGTACGTTTTTCCGCTGGATGATGCCCTTAACCTGAAGGGTTCCGACACGATAGGCCCGCAGGGGCTCCTTCTCTCGGACGGCGGCGTCCAGCTTTTGAAGACAGTCGGCGTCCGGCTTGGGGAGAGCGGGCGCTTCTGCAGGGGGTGTCTCTAATGGTGGGGCCGGCCTCTCCTGTGAGGGGGACACCTCTTCCGGGCCGGCTGGCAGGGTCAAGGTCTGGGTCATGCCCAGCCTGACGGTCCCAAGGACGATCAACAGGGTCGCCACCCAGGGTAGCGGAAGGCGATAGCGTCGAAGGTTCACGACAGACCTCCCATGTAGGACGGGCAGTAAGGCAGGTATGGGTCCGAAATGCGGGGTCTTGAATGTGCCTTAGAACCAACAACTAACCCCCAAATATCCTAAATTATTTATAGCCAAATCAGGACCATATAGTAAGGCGACAGGGAGATGGAGTGCGTCGGCGGTCGACCGCCCAGCCGGATGGATTCCCGGCGGGGCGTCGTGACCCATACCATGGGGACGCCGTCTCGAATCCGCTTTTCGACCCAGCGACGAAGCGGGTTTTCCAGCCAGTTGACACCTTGGGAGACACACCAGGAGGCTTCGGGAAGCTGGACGGTTCGGACGTCCTGGGGGATGACCCGGACATCAGTAGCGAGACCATGACGCTGCAGGACCGGTTTCAAATCGGTCAAGAAACGCTCCAAGAGGTCGGCCTTTTTCACAGCCCGTTCGACCAACCAGAAAGGGCCCCGCCAACCCCCGAGGATCATACCGATGCTGGGCACACCGGCACCCGTCCCGATGTCGATCCCTGTCCGGGCCTCCAAACCCAGGGGCCGTAGGCCCTGGACCAGCCGCAAGGGTTGTAGGAGGAAGACCTCGACGCGGCGGTCGCGGTCTCGGATCGCTGTCAGGTCGTGACTTTCGGCGTAAGTATCGACCCACCCAAGATACAGGACAGCAAGCTCCGTCCAGGCAGGTGACGGAGGCGTCAGGCCAGCCCGTTCGAGGGCTCTCACGATGTGACCCGTCCAATCCGTTGCCATCGGTCGATATAGTAGCTGAGCAAGACGATAGCCGCTGGCGTGACGCCCTGAATCCGCAGGGCGTCGGCCAGCGTCTCGGGCCGATACTTCCGGAGCTTCTCGATGATCTCTTTCCGCAAGCCCGGGACCCGGTCGACGGGGAAGTCCGGCGGGATGCGTAGGTCTAACCGCTTCTTCATCCGCTCCAGTTCCTGAAGCTGGCGGCGGATGTAGCCCTCGTACTTGATTTCCAGCTCCATGCTGTACTTTTCTTCGTAGGCCAAGGCGGCGATTTCCGGCACGTCGTAAGCCTCCAAGAGCCGGTCCAGGGTCATCTCGGGACGCTTCAAAAGGACGGCCAGCGTCTCATGTCCCTTAAGGGGCACGGGGTGGGTCTGCCCCGGCTTCAGGCAGGAGCCCGGTCGGCGTGCATTCATCCACTCGATGGCCCGTTGGAGACGGGCCCGCTTTCGTTGGACCTGCTCCCATCGCTCTTCGGGCAGGAGACCGATTCGGTACCCATACTCGCTAAGCCGCAGGTCGGCGTTGTCGACCCGCAGGAGGAGCCGGAGCTCGGCCCGGGACGTGAACATCCGATAGGGGTCCTCGACACCCTTCGTGACGAGGTCGTCGATCATAATGCCGATGTAACTCTCGTAACGGGACAGGACGAGGGGCGGACGGCCTCGGGCTTTCAGGGCGGCGTTGATACCGGCGACGAGGCCCTGACCCGCGGCCTCCTCGTAGCCGGTCGTCCCGTTGATTTGACCGGCGTGGAAGAGGCCCTCGATACGTTTGGTCTCGAGGGTATGCTTGAGCTGATGGGGTAGGACGAAGTCGTACTCGACGGCATAAGCATAGCGCACGATGACGGCCTCCTCGAGGCCCCGAATGCGGTGGACGATCGCTTCCTGAATCTCCCGGGGGAGACTCGTCGAAAGGCCATTGATGTAAATCCACGCCTCAGGGTCGAGGCCCTCCGGCTCCAGAAAGAGCTGATGGTGGGTCTTATCAGGGAAGCGGACGACCTTGTCCTCGATGGACGGGCAGTACCGGGGTCCGATGCCCCGGATGCGGCCGCAGTACATCGGAGCGACGTGCAGGTTATTCCGGATGATCTCGTGGACTTCGGGGTTCGTGGATGTGATCCAGCAGACCGTCTGGGGAAGTGTCACAGACGTCGTGTCAAACGAGAAGAAGACGGGGTCGGGGTCGCCCTCTTGGACTTCCAAGACGTCGTAGCGGACCGATTCTCGCAGAATCCGGGGCGGTGTCCCCGTCTTGAGCCGACCCATCTCGAAGCCCAGTCGTCGGAGCGACTCAGGTAGGCCGATGGCAGGGGGTTCGCCGATACGGCCCGCCGGCTGGGTCTCCAAGCCAATATGGATGAGACCGTTCATGAATGTCCCCGATGCAATGACGACGGCCCGGGCGCCGAGGACCCGACCATCCTGAAGGCGGACGCCGGCGATACGGTCCCCCTCGACAAGGAGGGCATCGGCCATCCCTTCGATGACGGTCAAGCGAGGCGTCGAAAGAATCAGCCGCTGAGCCGCCCCGGCGTAACGGGCCTTGTCAGACTGACAACGGG
>JANXAA010000217.1 GCA_025061865.1 Acidobacteriota bacterium
CCAGACGGCCTCGCCGGGTCAGCACTTCGTGGCCATTACGGACCCGGGTACGCCTTTAGAGCAGACAGCCCGGACTCGGGGCTTCCGACAGGTGTTCCAGGGACCTCCCGACGTGGGGGGACGGTACTCGGCCCTTTCGGTCTTTGGCTTACTCCCCGCAAGCCTCATCGGCGTAGACGTGGACCGACTCCTGGAACGGGCCCAGGCGATGGCGGCGTCCTGTCTGACCGAGGGCTCTGAGATGGAAAACCCTGGCTTGGTCCTCGGGGCGGCCCTCGGAGAACTGGCCCGGACAGGCCGGGATAAGGTGACGTGTCTGACGTCCCCCTCTCTCGGTGCCTTCCCGACGTGGCTGGAACAGCTTATCGCCGAAAGCACGGGTAAGGACGGTCGTGGCATCGTCCCCGTCGTCGACGAACCTCCCGGTGCGCCGCACGTCTACGGCGCCGATCGCTTTTTTATCTATCTGGACCTGGCCGGCGACCGAGACGCTGACGTGGAGCGCCACGTCGCGGCCCTGCAAGCGGCCGGTCATCCGGTCCTGCGGATTCACCTGGACGAAAGAGCGGACCTGGCCGGCGAATTCTTCCGGTGGGAGGTGGCTGTTGCGGCGGCCTGCGCCGTCCTGGAGGTCCACCCCTTTGACCAACCGGACGTTCAACGGACGAAGGAGCTGACCCAGCAGGCGATAAAACGCCCGCTGGCATCCCTCATCGAGGCCCCATCAGTCTTTGAGCCGACGGCTCGGGCAGAAGCATTCCGGGCCTGGCTAGGCCAGGCCCGGCCGGGCGACTACGTCGCTCTGCAGGCTTTTCTGGCTCCGGTACCCGAGACGACGACCGCTCTGCAGGACCTTCGCCAGCACTTGCGGGACCGTTACCGGGTCGCCACGACCCTGGGATATGGACCCCGCTTTCTCCACTCGACGGGCCAACTTCACAAAGGCGGCCCCGCCACGGGGCTCTTTCTGCAATTGGTCGATGACCCGACGGAGGACCGACCCATCCCTGAAATGGACTTAACCTTCGGTCAACTCCTTCGTGCCCAGGCCGACGGCGATTATCGGGCCTTAGTCGGGAGGGGTCGGCGAGTCTTGCGAGTGCACTTAGGCCCCGATGCCTCACGCGGGCTGAACATGCTCCGGGACGTCCTGAGCGGGAAGTAGGACCCTAAAGCTTATTTACTTATCGTCACGGCTTGGGCGGACTGCCCGGTAGGAGCTGGCCTAAGGCCTCGACGACCGAGACGACCTTATAGTCGGCGGGTACCCGAAAGGTCGCTGGCGTGAACTTCCGACGGCCGGCCGCCAATAACTCGCTGACCGACTCTTCCCCGGTCGCCATACGCACGACCTGGCGGACCGGCAGACCCGAATAGAGGGGCTGCTTCCCTTGTAAAATCGCCGTCCATGGATTGGGGACTTCGTCCATCTCCTCACCCAATTCCTGGCGGAACGCCTGTACCAGCGACTCGGTCATCCGGGCCAGGTCTTGGACGACGGCCATGAAGGCCGCTTCGTCCAGACCGAGGCTCCCGTAAGAAGCGATGCAAACCGTCCCCCGGAGTTCACCCCGCCGTCGCAGTTCGTATTCATCGCACTTGTAAGACCCGATCCGGACGTCCGGTCGGACTTTCCGGAGTGTCCATCCCCCATCACTCGAGGTCGGCTTCCCCGATGACTGCGAAGGACCCTTAGACCCACCTTCCGGCATGGCTTGCAAGAGAGGTGCGATCCATCGGCTGAGTTGGTCCATATCGGCTTTCGTGACTTTCATGGCCAGCTTGCGGGGATGATGGATGATATAGAGGGCCTTCTCGTCGCCCAGATATAGACTGTCCGGGCATTCCGCCTCTGGGGGCTTCAAGCACTCGGCCGTGATCCGCATGCTGAGGCCGCTCAAATAAACCTCTATGACCTGTAAGGAGCGGACTTGCGAGCCGGCTTGGAAGGCGACGCGAGTCTTCACATACTGCGCTTCTTGGGCCTGTACTCCGAGAGCCCCCACGCTCAGGAACCCCAAGGCCCAGACCCACGGCCCGGTCAGGCGTCCAAACATAGGCACCTCCACCTTCGAATTCAGGCAATCCTACCATAGAGGCCGCCTCACTTTCCATCGGCATCGATCGGGGAATCCTCCATGGGGGCGACTGACTGGAGTACTCCTATTTGCTTGCGGACCCCGGTCGCTTTCATTATGATAGGGCCTTCCCACGGTGCCCCTGGCTGGGAAAGGCCGGATTTTTGCCCCCGATCCCTAAAACCGAACGCCCGACGCCTGACACCGTCCTTATGGGGGGTCGATGCGGCAATGGGGTCGTCCAGTCACCCGATCGGCCGGTCGTTCCGGCCGATGGTTTCTAAGGAACCTCCTTTTCGTCTCCCTCTTGGTCCTGGGAATAAGACATCCCCGGGCTGAGGAAGGCATGTGGACGTTCGACAACCCGCCTGTGAAAATCCTGCAAGAGAAGTATAATTTCGTGCCGACTCGTGAATGGCTCGACCGTGTGCGGCTGGCCAGCGTCCGGTTCAGCGACGGCGGGTCGGGTTCCTTCGTCAGCCCCAACGGCTTGGTCATGACCAACCAACACGTGGCCGTCGGTCAACTGCAGAAACTCTCCCGACCTGGAAAGGACTATGTGGCTGAGGGCTTCTATGCGGCCCGGCCGGAAGACGAGCTCCCGTGTCCGGACCTGGAGCTGAATGTCCTTGTCTCGATGGAGGACGTCACGGACCGGGTCCGAGCCGCGGTCCGGCCGGGGATGACCCAAGAGGAGGCCCTGAAGGCCCGTCGGGCCGAGATCGCCCGGATCGAAAAAGAGAGTTTGGAGAAAACGGGTCTTCGTTCAGACGTCGTCACCCTGTATCACGGCGGCGAGTACTGGCTCTATCGATACAAGCGGTACACGGACGTCCGCCTCGTATTTGCACCCGAGCGGCAGGCCGCCTACTTTGGCGGCGACTCGGACAACTTCACGTATCCCCGATATGACCTGGACGTAGCCTTTTTTCGGGTCTACGAAAACGGTCGGCCGATTCGCTCGGAGCCCTACCTCCCGTGGAACTCAGCGGGTCCGACCGAGGGCGAGCTGGTGTTCGTCTCAGGCCATCCGGGCTCGACGGACCGACTCTTCACGTATGCCCAACTCCTCTACCAGCGGGACGTGCGGTATCCCCTGTTACTCCGGTCCATCGACCGCCGGATTCAAATCCTGCGGGACTATGCCCGACGGGGACCTGAGGCGGCCCGGCAGGCCCTCGTGCAAATCTTTGCCCTGGAGAATGCCCAAAAGGCCCTTACGGGTGAGTATCAAGGGCTTCTCGACCCAGTTCTCATGAACAAGCGCAAACAACAGGAAGATGAATTCCGCCGGCTGGTCGCTAGCCGTCCCGAGTGGCAACAGCTGTATGGAGACGCCTGGGACATCATTGAAGAAGTTACCCGTCAGCAGGCGTCCGTCTTGCGGCACCAGTTGTTCCGCCGGTTCCCCGGTACCCGGCTGGCCAGTATGGCGTTGACGATCGTCCAGTATGCCCACGAGATTCGGAAACCCGACGGCGAGCGTCTTGAGGGTTTCCGCGACGCTCAGCTCGAGCGACTTCGCTTCCAGCTCCTTTCGCCGGCACCGGTCTATCCTGACCTGGAGGAGGCCGTCCTGGCAGGCCTCCTGCAGATGGCTCAGGAGGAGCTTGGTCCGGACGACCCCTTCGTCCAGGCAGCCCTTCAGGGTCGGTCACCGGCAGCAGTCGCCCGGGAGGTCGTCCAGGGCACGAAGCTGGCTGACGTGAAAGTCCGGAAGGCTCTATTAGAAGGCGGCCTCCGAGCCGTCCAGCGTTCACAGGATCCCCTGATCGTCCTGGCCCGGCGGGTCGAACCGGTCGTGCGGGAGACGCTGGAATGGGTCCGCAAGAACGTCGAGAGCGTCCTGACGCCGGCGACCGAGAAGATCGCCCAGGCCCGGTTTGCCGTGTACGGCAAGAGCGTTTACCCGGATGCCACGTTCACCCTCCGACTGTCGTTTGGGACCGTGCGGGGCTACCCTATGAACGGGACGGTCGCGCCTTACAAGACGACCCTCTACGGCCTGTTCGACCGGGCCTCGAGCTTTGACAATCGGGGTGAATTCGAGCTGCCGCCCCGCTTCTGGGAGCGGAAGGACCGCCTCGACCTCTCGACACCGGTCAACTTCGTGTGCACTTGCGACATCATCGGTGGCAATTCAGGTTCGCCGGTCATTAACCGAAACGCCGAAGTCGTCGGCCTCATCTTCGACGGTAACATCGAAAGCCTGCCGGGCCGGTTCATCTATGACGACACGAAGGCTCGGGCAGTCGCCGTTCATACGGCTTACATCATCGAGGCGCTTCGGAAGCTCTATGACGCCGGCGCTCTGGCGGATGAGATCGAGGGCCGGCGGTAGGGGAGGGACTGGATGATCGTGTCGGTCACGCTGGACC
>JANXAA010000218.1 GCA_025061865.1 Acidobacteriota bacterium
AGGCCCTATCCCTGCGGACTCGACCATGGGCATTCGCAGGTCTTCTGGGCATCGGTGGGGTCGACTCGTGGCATGCGCCCCTGCCAGCCGTACCGGCCCCGCCGCCACCCCCTATCTACCGCCACTTAGCCGCCGCACCCGAGCCCGGCACTGTAGTCATTTTCCCACTGTACGCTTCCGTCCAGGAGGAGTCCACCTACTATGTCTACTGGACGACGGCTTATCGTAAGCCCGTCGTGGGCACTTATGCGTCTACTCTACCACCGGCTTATCGATGGACGCGTCATATCTTAAAAGACTTTCCGCTGTCCCACAGCATGTGGCTCATGCAGGCCCTGCAAGCTCGTTATGTCGTCTTCCATCCCGAGAGCTTCCGTCACGCCATTCCCGGCTTTCAGCCCCCGTGGGAACGATACCAGCGGCTCATGAGCAGCCTACTTCCGCCCGAGTGGGTCCTCCGTCAGCACCAAGAAGGCAGAGACATTTTGCTGGTCCTGAATCTAGAGCGCATTCGACAAGACATCGCCATAAAGCCCCCACGCCGGTGGATATGGCAGACGCTCCGCCCCGAACAGGTCCAAGAGCCTGCGGAACCGGAAGCTCGCCAAGCCCTGACGGACGGCCGTGTCGATACGGCCTGGGTCTCTAGATACACAGACAAGTGGCAGGTCATTGTGGACTTCCGACACGAGGTTGTCCCCCAAGCCCTCCGCATTTGGACGGACCCGAAGGACAAGATTTTCTTTTTGTGGGGTTCCTCAGACGGCCAGACTTGGCAGCCTATCTATACGGTGCCTTGGTGGGTCTGGGCTGGAGCCCGAGCTCTCCCCGATTGGGCTGCTCCCCAGCCCCAGGATTGGCCAGTGCGTAAGACCCTATTATGTAGTGCTCGTAAGATCCGATATCTAAAAATCACGTCTTCTTGGGTGGCGGGTCATATCGCCCTCCGTGAGCTCCAGTTCGTATTCATGAAGGCTCAGAATTAGAGACTGAACTCGTCCCGAATCTTTAGATCGGAAACCAACGGATGGGAGAGGGTGTTTCCAAGGTCGTGTGCCTGCTATCGGCTCTGGCAGCCCTCGGGACATTGAGTCTCTTAGCAAGGCCTGTCGTCCCGTGGATGCCCCTGCTGACAGGGTCGGCCCTGGCCGTCGGATTTCTTCTGGGTCGCCGCCTCCGGAAATGGGGTCTGGCGCTGGGGCTGGGCCTTTTGTACATCGTCCCCGGCCTCTTCTACGCTATCTTCCGGGTGGCCTACTTTCCTTTTCTCCCTTGGCTAGCTGGCGTCTTGGGCCTGACCCTGACCGGTTCGGATGTCCGCCGGTGGCATCTACCCAGGGCCTGGAAGGTCCCGATCGCCCTTTGGGGTCTCACGGTGGCCCTGTCGTGGCCCGTCGTCGTCCTTCGGGAACTGGACTTTGCTCCGGGTCTGACCTTAGACCTGCGTCTGGCGGGTAACGGCGTCGGGACGCCTCACACGGTGACGGTCGGGATGGCCCTTTTCTTCCCGGTCCTATTCATAGTCGGTTTTCTATGGATTGACTATCTATTCCATCAGTTCGGACGTCGGTCAGTAGTCGACTTCCGACGGTGGGTCCTGGTGCCCCTGGGCGTTTCTTTCCTCTGGACAGTCTTCGTCGCCGCCCTTCAAAGCCTCTGGGACATACGGTTCATGAACCGACCCCGCTGGGTCGCCCTGCGGGCGGCCTCGGGCGGCCTCCTGGACCCCAATCCGCTGGGGTTGATTGCGGCATTGGCCGGGCCGGCCTTACTGGCGGCCTTCGGACTTGGCCGCTCATGGGTCGGCCGGGCGGGCCTCTTAGCTGGCCTGGGCACTGTCGGTTTCGGGGTCCTGGCCTCGGGATCCCGGAATGCACTCTGGCTGGCCCTGACAGCCTTCGCCTGGTCGGTCGGGACGACGGTCGGGGCGACTCGGCGAACTTGGCTGCGTTGGGTCTGGGTGGGCCTCGTCGGGGTTGCTGGGTTCTCGGGTCTACTCGTCATTGCTGATCTCCTTCGAAATACCCCGCTGTATCGGGTCGTGGACCGGATTTTGGCCGTGCGGGACTGGAGGGATGTACCCGAGGTCTTACGGATGCAACTGGCCGACCGGATCCCCTTCTATCAAGTCACGGGGGCCATGCTCCGGGAGTTTCCCCTGACGGGCATCGGAGTCGGGACCTACCACGTCCTGGTCAGTGATTATGGCTTGCGGCTTTTAGGCAACCCCCTGCACTTTGACAACGCTCAGAATTGGTACCTTCATCAATGGGCCGAGCTGGGTCTTCTGGGAAGTCTCGGGTGGGGCCTCTGGATGATTGCGTTTATCAATACTGTCCTGCTTCGTCCAGTGACAGGAGAGGCTCTACGGCCGGCCCAGATCCTGAAGGGCACGCTTGTCCTTTTTGGACTTTCGTCGCTCGTCGGAGCGCATGCCCAGGACGGAGCCGTCTGGATGACCTTTTGGGTTCTTGCGTTTTGGGCCGCCCGGCTCGTGGGCCTTGAGGCCGAGACGCCCTCCGGTTCGGCGGCATCGTGGAAGGTTTGGGCCGGCGTCGGTGGCCTGGCCCTGCTCTACGCGGGGGCTCAGACCTATATCGGCCTTCATCACTTACGACCGCCCTTCCGGGCTGCCACTGTCGGCTGGGGTTACACGTATGGTTTCTACGGTCCCGAGTGGGGCCCGGCTGTCGGTTCCTTTCGGTGGACTCGCGAACGGGCGGTGACGATCCTGCCCGTGCAGGGGGACCGGCTCCGATTCCGCATGTTCGTGCACCATCCTGACGCGGCGCATCGGCCTGTCGGCGTCGTCGTGTGGGTCGACGACCGGCGAGTCCTCGACGTAGAGTTCCGAGACCACCAGGTCCACACCTGGGAGGTTCCCCTTCCAAAGGACCGATCCCGGGTCGCCCTTACAATTCGAGTCAGCCGCACGTGGCGGCCGTCCGACTATGGACGGCCGGACCACCGGCGACTCGGCGTCGGCGTCGCCGACTGGACCTTTGCAGGGAACGTGACTCCACCCGACGTCGGTGTGGACACCCGTCCGGGTGCGTCTTCAAAGGGTATCTAAGGGGTATCGCTATCGGGCTCAGCGGGAGGCTTCGTAATTGCGCATACCGCTGCTGAGGTCGCCTCTGGGTATCAAGTCCTACTCCCACCGGCTTGGGCCCGGACGACGACCCGGGCGATCCAAAAGAGGACGCCAACTCCGAGGACCAGCGTAACCACGAATAACCAGAAGCTTCCCCACTCACCCCGGACCGGCACGTCTTCGAGATCGACCCAGGGCCGAAGCTCTTGGAACTGCACGACTTGCCGAGCGACGGCGTTGGAACCGAGGACAAGGGCCTGACCGGCCAAGACGGCCCCGCCGGTCCAGAGTCCGGGCCACCGAGCGTAAGCCAGGGCGAGGAGGACCGTCAGGGGCAGACTCCCGCCGGCGAGAAGCCACAGCGCCCGCGGGAGCTTGTCCATCACCGTCGGGGCATAGCCGAGGCCAGCCAGCCCGTAAATTAGACCGCCGATGACATATAGGACCGGCACGATGCGCCGGATCGTCGGACGGTCGTCCGTCCCTCGCCGGAAACCCTCGGCGTCCAGGACTAGAAAAGCCCCGACGGTCCCGAAGGCCATCCCGGCCATGAGGCCGAAACGTCGGAGTACCTCAGCATCCCAGTAGAAGTATCGTCCGTGGACGGCGCCGGCCGATGCCGTCGCCAGGAAGATGTCCGACCATTTCTCTGGCCGAGCCGTCAGTGTCAGGGCGGCCGAGAATATCAAGCTGATCCATGTCAGCAGGACCGTCGCCACGATGGACGCCGCCACGGGCCACCGTCCGAAGGCCGCCAGGTAGACGGCGTAGTAGGCCACGATGAGAAGCGGAATCACGATAAACCAGAACCAGGCCTGCAGGATCGTCGCCGGATAGAAGAACTGGGGGTACAGCGTCTGGATGAACAGCAGGGGTACGATCCCGGCGTTGATCCCGAAGGCCATGAAGAAGGGCATGGCTCGAAAGAGTCGTCCCCCTACAGGAGACCCGAGCAGGTGCAGGACCAGCGCCGTCGGCAAGCCTGCCAGCCACAGGTTCATAAAGACCATATGTAGGAAAAAGCCGAATACTTTCAGAGTCAACAAGATCCACGGGGGGACCGGTAGGCCCAGGGGGTCAGGGCTGGGGATCGGGGCCATCGGCATAACCTCCCAGTTCGGTACGGGGTGTTGAGTATGAAAAACCGCAGGTTCCACACCCCCACAATCTCACGGGTCGACGGCCTGGGGGTCGAGGCTCGATAGGGGAACCCCATCAACGGGCATTCAAAGCCTAACAGCGAAATTCAAGTCCTGTCAAGGTGTCACGCCATCACACCGTCACGAGGTCACCGGACCCACCGGCAGGTGCCCTCTACGCAGGCGCAGGCCCGACAGCT